>NZ_JBALOX010000146.1:0-12445 GCF_036965165.1 Bacillus sp. JJ1521
ATCTTGAATGACTCCATTAACAGATAAAACGAGAATCTTATCCGTTCCTTTCCCTTCGATTAAAACATTCTCTAGAAATTCTTCATTTGAAGTCGCTAGAAATTCTTCTGAAAAACTACTAAAGTTTTTCGAGGCTAAATTTGTTGCGAAATTAAAAAAGATTGAAAATATAAATATGACTGCAGCAATTCCTAATGCTGCCCACCGTTTCCCATTCATTTCATTTTCCTCCTACATTGATGGATACATACTATTCAAGAAGTGTTCAAAAATAAATACGAATCAAATCGAAAATAGTTTCATTTAAATGATAAACTTATTTTAAAGATACATAATAGCTTTAACCATGTATATTTTTAATAATCAATCTTGGGAGGGTATTTATATGGAACGTCGTAATCTCTATTTCTTTTATAGAAAAGAAGACAAACTAATTGAATATGTTGAAAAACTAAATCAGATTGCTAAAGAGCATCAATTTACAGTTGTCGAGGATGCTGAAAAAGCAAACATCATTGTCAGTATTGGAGGAGATGGGGCTTTCCTACAAGCTGTTCGTAAAACAAATTTCCGCCAGGACTGCCTATATGTCGGGATCTCAACAACCGGCACCTTAAACCTTTATTGTGATTTCCATGCAGAGGAAACAGAAAAAATGGTTGAGGCAATGTTAAATAAAAAAATGGAGGTTCGCCGTTATCCAATTATTGAGGTAAAGGTGGATAACAACCCATCATTTTACTGTTTAAATGAATGCTCCATACGTTCAGCAATCATAAAAACCTTGGACTTAGAAGTCTATATTGATGATTTACATTTTGAAACCTTCCGCGGCGATGGGATGATCATTTCGACGCCAACAGGAAGTACAGCTTACAATAAATCGGTTAGAGGCGCTGTCGTTGACCCATTGCTTCCTTGTATGCAAGTCACAGAACTAGCTTCATTAAATACAAACCAATATCGAACTCTAGATTCACCGTTTATTTTAAGTGGCACACGAAAATTAACATTGCGAGATGTTCAGGATGGAAACGACTTCCCTACAATCGGGGCGGATAATGAAGCTCTAAGCATCCGCAATGTAAAACAAATTGATATTCGGTTAAGTGAAAAACGAATTAAAACTGTGAAATTAAAGGACAATTCTTTCTGGGAAAAGGTAAAAAGAACATTTTTATAAGAAATGGTTTAGACCAAGCAGCAGCTTGGTCTTTTTGTTATCGTTCATACATGATGGTGTCATCAACGACTGTCATCGTTACATTAGTGTTAAGAATTTCATCTTCTTGAATATGAAAAATATCTTTATCGAGAACGGTAAAATCAGCTTTAAATCCTGGTGTAATTTTCCCCATACAATCCTCTTTCCCAATTGCATAGGCACTTCCCGTTGTAAATAACTGTACAGCCTCATATACTGAGATTCTTTGCTCGGGCATGTAAATTTCTTCTCCGCCCGGCTTCTTTCTAGTAACCGCTGCATGAATTCCAAGAAGGGGGTCATTTGACTCAATTGGTGCATCAGACCCTCCTGCGCAATGAAAGCCAACACGTAATAATGTCTTCCATGCATAACAATATTCCATCTTCATTTCACCAATTCTTTCGACCACCCAAGGAAAATCCGAAACGACAAATCTAGGCTGGATATCGAGAATAACCGGTAAGTGTTTCGCACGTTCGATTAACTCTTCCCGTAAAATTTGAGCATGAATCAGGCGATCTCGTTGATTTTGTAAGGGTGGAAATTTTTCAATCGCATCTAACACGTATTCAAAGGCTAGGTCACCTATCGCATGTACGGCAACGGGCATCTTATACCGCCTAGCCTTTTGAACAAGTTTTTGCAACTCTTCTAATGAATGAATTGCTACACCGAAGTCTTTAGGTGAATCATGATATGGATGACTTAGTAATGCGGTCCTCCCTCCAAGAGAACCATCAGCAAAAATCTTCATCGCTCCAAATTCAAAAAATTCTCCACCTGCTCCAAAGGAATAGCCTAGACGATGCATATCATCGACAGCTTCATGGTGAACTAATAGATTTGTCCTGAATTTTATACCTTCTACATTGATGATTTCCTGAAACCCTTGAAATGTACGCTCAAAACCTCCATAATAATTCAAATCCTCTGTATGTCCACCAACAAGACCTTTGTGCAAGCAATCTTTGATGGATAAACGAAGGGCGTTCTGAATGTATTCTTCTGTTACCACTGGAATAACAGTTTTAACAAGCTCCTGGGCTTGGTCAAGTAAATACCCTGTAGCATATCCATTTGTATCCCTCACAATTACCCCACCTTCAGGGTTAGTCGTCTCATCCGAGATACCAGCTAATTCAAGTGCCTTTGTATTGACGACCACGGCATGCCGGCAAATTCTTTTTAGCATTAGTGGATTATTTGGTGAGAGTTCGTCTAGTTCAAATCTGTGAAAAATCTTTCGGTCAGGAAGCTGATTCTCGTTCCACCCTTCTCCTATTATCCATTCACCCGCTGGCTTGTCTTTTACGTATTCTTGTATTGCATCTAAAATTTCCTGAGATGATGTCATTTCCGAAAAATCTAGCTTCATCAATTTTTCGCCATGACCAATGAGGTGCATATGGCTGTCGACAAACCCTGGAAACATGATATCCCCTTGTAAGTTGACAACCTTAGTTATTCTATTTTTATATTGATTTTCAATCTTTTGCTTCGATCCTGTAGCAATAACGATACCATCCTCCACAAAAACTGCTTCAACAGTCTCGTTTTCTCGCTCCATTGTATAGATTTGTCCACTAGTCCATAAAGTCCCCATATAAAACAAATCCCTCCCATTTTATTTGTTTCATTTAATTCTTTATTTTAACAAATAGCTTATGAAAAAAGGAGTATCAAAATATAGAAAAACCCCTTCGGTTATCAATCCGAAGGGGTTTTTCAGATAAACTTTTCAATTCAAAACCTTATTGGCTCATTACCATTTTAGGATATACTACTGTATTTCAACTGTTCAATGCTATGTTCCGCGGTACGTGCCGCAAGTGCCATTATTGTATTGGTTGGTTTACCGCCACCAGATGTCACAAATAGACTTGCACTACATATAAATAGGTTTGGAATATCATGTGTTTGCCCAAAGCTATCCGTTACAGACTCAGCTCGGTTATTCCCCATACGACACCCACCCATCATATGGGCCTTATCATTAGTAACAAATTCAGGTGTCCCCCCTGCCGCACGAATAATGTCCTTCATTTTACCTACTGCATGGTCAATTAGTAGATTATCATTTGACCCATAGGAAAATGAAACATTTGCTAAAGGCAGTCCTTATTCATCTTTTTCCTCCGTAAGTGTGACACTGTTCTTTGGATTTGGCAGGACTTCACCAACAAGGGTAACTCTATTGTAAAAGTTATAATCCAGCATCGTTTTTCGCAATGCCTCACCCCAAAGCTTTCCGGACTTTGCAATACCCTTCGCCATTTCCACAGGGCGTGCCCCATGTGCATGTAAAGTATATCCGCGGGTAAACCCTCGGTTTCTATGTGTGTGGGTCCCAATGCTCTTCTTCATCCATAACATTAAAATTAGGATAATGGATTTCATACTCTGACGTGTAAACCCACCCCCAATGCAGCACGATTAGCCCAAGTATGCTAACGGCACTGACCAATGATGGTAGCGTTAGTGGTGTACCTAGTACTGGAATCCACATCGACCAATGACGAAAATTTTGCCGGTAATGAAATAGGGTAACCTGTACAAAAATGACTTGAAATAATAAGCCCATTGCCAAAACAATAATACGATCCAATGTCCAGCCGCTCCAATCCAAAACAATCACCATCCATTTTGAAATATTCAATCCCATTATCACCCATGTATGTTATTACTATTTGGGAATAGTTAAAAGTGTATTTTTTATTAGGGATAATTCTTTAAAAAATAAAAATCCAATAATACATAGGACAAAATATGGTTGAATATATTCATATTGTTGGTTGTCTTGTTAGCTTTCGAAATAAAATAGGGCTACTACAAGTGGGTCATTTATTGGACTATTACGAGGGGGAGGGGGTTGGGTATGGCGTATACGGATGACTATGAAAGGGATACCTATGGGATTATCGCGTTTTGGTTACGGAACGATTATGACCATGGTCGATTTTTCGATCGGGAAATAAGCCATTACGAAACGGAATTGGCTCGTGCAAACCTTAATAATATTCAGCGTTTGGGAAAGATATGGGAAAAGGCTGCAAAAAAACAAGGGGATATTGGTACTCTGATAAATGAAGCTCAACATGCTACACGTGAATTTCATAGCCTTCTTGCTTTTACAATGGATAAATCCCTACATTGTGAGGTTATTATATCCACACCGGTATCACTTTTAGATCACATGGTACGGGAGTCAGAGGAATCTCAAAGGGTGTTTAAATTAATTGAAAGTGGTGCCAAAATTTCTCCATCGGATGCAATCATACATGAAAGTGTTTTTTGGCTAAGGCAAATGGCGGACCATCTTGGCTATATACGACACTATTTGGACATATCAAATTATGATTTAAATTTTCAAGTAACAATGATGATGCAAAAATTTGAACGACTACTTATGCAAGCTACAGCACTACAAACAATGATACGTACTCCAAGGAACGAAACGCTACCTGTTTTGACACAATTTAAGAATACGATTATAAAAGAAGCCAAAAGTTTGGAGAATTTCAAACTAGAATTAGATGATTTAGTAAAAAAATGTGCAGCTGTTACAACAGCATCACCCGATTTGTTGGAACATATAGCAAGGGAAGCCCATCATCTATGGAGAAATTTAGAGGAAGAAAGAATAACATGATAAATTATTTTTGACAAATATGTCGTAAAATAGGAAACACAAACATGTGTTATTTTTATTGATACAAATTACTACGGTATAGTAAATAATGAACCCATTTCAATTAATCTCCATGAAATGGGTTCTTATTATTTTTGCTTGGACGTTAATTACTTTTTGCACGATTACCTATAAAATGGATTTCCAAATGAATGAGAGTTCCACCAAGGCATATTTGCTGAATTGAAATGATTCCATTGTTGCCATTGTCCGCTCACATAACCATGGTTTGGACTACGATGCCATGGAAATGGAGGTTCAGCATTAGGTCGACCAAAGTTCCCCATTAGTTGATTTTGGTCGAATAATGCTGGCATTACCTGACCCACACTATGCTGGCCTCGATGTCCACTTTGATTACCCTTGTCTTTAGTTACGGGTTTACTGCTTTGATTTGTTCCTTGCTGTTTCCATGGAAAAGATGGAATGGCATAGACTGGTCCAAAACCGTTTTTTAGTTGATTTTGGCCGAACAAGGTCGGAAACTTATTATTAATCTTGGCCATCAACATTCTCCTTTCAAAGATATCATCCCATCTTATTCAAGTCGTGAAATGAAAGTCACAGCATTTTTTCTTTTAAAAGACTATTATTCATTTTATTTGCCCGCGAACCATTCCAGCGGTTCTCTTGATAATTTGTTTATCCGTTTATTACAACCCCACCATATATATGCAAAAATTGCCCGGACATATAGGAATAATCATCTGAGGCCAAAAATACGTATGCCGGTGCTACTTCCATTGGTTGTCCCGCACGTTTCATCGGTGCATTCTCCCCTCACTTAGCTACCTGTTCTGCCGGAAATGAGGCTGGGATTAAATGGGTCCATATATTACTTGGGCATACACCATTAACTCTTATTCCTTTTGTATGTAGAGATTTGGATAGAGAACGAGTAAATGCGACAACGCCATAGATTCGTTTTACATCCCATCGGTAAAGTTGCTCTAGGTTCGCTTCCGTACAGTACGGGAAACATTCTGCCCATCGAAAGAAGGCATACACTTTCCCCCTTCTTTAATTGTCAGTTAGTCAGTTTTGGTTAATATAGGTTCCTAGTCAAAGACTCGCAAATAGTATGAGATTTGCTCAACTTTATTATTCCAAGGTAGAGGAGTGCGAAGTGATTTACAGTGGATTAAAAGCAAAATTGGATCGAACGGAGGGATGTCATTTTTCTTTTGTAGTTTTGAATTAATGTTTCTTTAAATATTGAATTAGAAAAAGCACCAATGAAACATGGTTTCATTGATGCTTTTAATCGGCGGCAGAATCGTTATGCTTTTGCCTTTGCTGTTTCCGCCTGTCTAAGCTCAATCCTTCTAATTTTTCCTGATGTTGTCTTAGGCAGATCACTTACAAATTCTATTCTTCTTGGATATTTATATGGTGCTGTTGTTTGTTTTACAAAATCCTGAAGGTCCTTGACTAACTGCTCATTAGACGCTACGCCTTCTCGTAATACAACAAATGCTTTTACAATATTCCCACGAATTTCATCAGGGCTCGCGACAACTGCACACTCTTTTACAGATGGATGCTTTACTAGTGCATCTTCAACCTCAAATGGTCCAATTGTGTAGCCTGAACTAATGATAATATCATCTGATCGTCCTTCAAACCAGAAATAGCCATCTTCGTCTTTTTTTGCCTTATCACCTGTTATATAGTAATCCCCTCTGTATTGCATGGCTGTTCTTTCTGGGTCCTTGTAATATTCTTTGAATAGGGCCGGTGTGTCTACATGAACACCGATATCACCTACTTCACCCACCACACAAGGCTTTCCATTCTCATCGACAATTTCAACATGATTGCCTGGTGTTGGCTTACCCATTGAGCCAGGTTTTATCGTCATTCCTTTTAATACACCTACTAATAAAGTATTTTCTGTTTGTCCATACCCATCACGAACTTCTACGTTAAATTCTCTTTTGAATGTATCAATTACTTCACGATTTAAAGGCTCACCAGCTGATACCGCACTATGTAAATCAGGAAGTGTGTACTCGGACAGGTTTTCAACCTTTGCCATGATACGATATTCAGTTGGTGTACAACATAAGACATTGATTTTATATGAACTTAGTAGTTCCAAATATTTATTTGGATCAAATTTGCCAGAATAGACAAATCCAGTTGCACCACTTCCTAGTACAGAAAGGAAGGGGCTCCAAATCCATTTTTGCCAACCAGGACCTGCTGTGGCCCAAACTGTATCAGATTCACTGATGCTTAACCAGTATGGTGCTGCAGTTTTTAAATGTGCATATGCCCACCCATGTGTATGAACAACACCCTTCGGATTCGCGGTTGTCCCAGAGGTATAGGACAAAAATGCCATATCATCCTTACTTGTTTCTACTGCATCTAGCTTGTCAGACTGTTCTTTCATATTCTCGTCTAAAGAAACCCAACCATCTACTTTTCCGCCAATTACAAACTTATGAATGTGGTCAATATTCTCAATGGATAAAAATTGATCACAATATGGGTGGTAGCTAATAATCGCTTTAACATCTCCATGGATGATTCGGTATTGAAGATCTTTCGTACGGAGCATTTCAGAGCTTGGAATGACAACTAATCCTGCTTTTAATGCGCCTAAATAAACCATATATGCCTCTACTAGACGAGGAATGATGACCAATACTTTGTCACCTTTGTCTAGGCCGTCGTTTATAAACGTATTTCCAATTTGATTTACATTTTTGAAGAGGTCCTCGTATGTAATTTCCTGTTTGTTCCCCTGCTCATCTTCCCATTTTAGGGCAATTTTTTCAGGGTCATTCGCGTATTTTTCAATTTCTTGAACCAGGTTATACTTGGCAGGTGCAAGCAAATCTTCTCTTTTCACGATAATTCCTCCTCCGTTTTTTATAATCTAATTATATAAAACATTATAATCCATTTGGAAGGGGTTTTGTGAATTTTTTATGACCTGGTTATAATATCTGATTCTAAGTTTTATCGAACATTCAAAAAGGACGGGCGTTAGCCCGTCCTTGTAGCCATTTATTTATTTTTTAGAAGTTACCGCCGTTCATATGCGATTGAGCATATGATACTAAACGCTTAGTGATTTCTCCACCAACAGATCCGTTAGCGCGAGAAGTTGTGTCAGCACCAAGGTTTACACCAAACTCAGATGCGATTTCATATTTCATTTGATCGATAGCTTGTTGAGCACCAGCTACTAGAAGTTGATTGCTGTTGTTGTTTGCCATGTGATATCACCTCCTTGTGAGTATATAATGTGTAAAATCACATGGCATAATTCATGTAAACCATTGGTAAATGTTCACAACAAAAACATTATTTTCTATTAGAACAAGTCTTCAATCTCTTCTTTCTGAGAACCATCTAATATAAGTACTTCTGTCTCATTAACTGCTTTTTCAATCAAGCTTTCAAATTCAGTAAAACTTTCATAATGTGTTACTTTTTCAAGTCTTGGCCTAGTTTTTGGTGAGGCAGGTGTAAAAATAGTACAGCAGTCCTCAAATGGTCGAATTGAAATATCATGTGTATTGATTTGCTTCGCCATATCTATAATATGAAACTTATCTACTGTTACAAGTGGTCGAATAATCGGTGTATTTGTGACATTGTTGATGACATGCATACTTTCCAATGTTTGACTTGCCACTTGTCCAAGGCTTTCTCCAGTTACAATAGCTAAAGCATTTTGTCTTCTTCTGATTTCGTCGGTGATTCGAAGCATCATCCTTCTTGTTGAAATCAACGAATAGTTTTCCGGAATCTGCATCCCAATCGTTGTTTGAATCTCAGTAAATGGCACGATATGCAGCTTAATGGTTCCGGAAAAACTAGAAAGCTGCTGGGCAAGGTCAATTACCTTTTGGCGTGCACGTTCGCTTGTGTATGGAGGGCTATGAAAATGCACAGCTTCAATCGTTAATCCCCTTTTCATCGCTAAATAGCCTGCAACAGGACTATCAAAGCCTCCAGAAAGCATAAGCATTGCTCTTCCGCTTGATCCGACTGGAAGTCCGCCTAAACCTTTCTCATCCTTAAAGGTAATATAGGTTGCTTCCTTCCGAACCTCTACACGCATATTGATATCAGGAGTATGCACATTCACATAGATTCCCTTAACATTCTTTAAAATATGCGCTCCTAAGTCATAATTTAATTCATTAGAATCAAGCGGGAAATTTTTATCAGAGCGCTTAGTTGATATTTTGAACGATTTTCCTTCGTGATCCATNNTTTAAAGCTAAACTAAATGACTGAATCCCAATTATGTTTTTAAGGACTTCCACAATTCCTTCATGGGGTTCTCCATTAAGCTTTATATAAATTCGGTCTCTTGTTTTTTCAAACTTAAGCCCCTTGTATTCCGTTAGTTTCTTTGCAATTGTATTTAAAAGTTTATTTATGAACAGATTACGATTTCGACCTTTTGTTGTGATTTCGCCAAATCGTATTAAAATGTGATCATATTCCATTTCTTTCCCCCACTACACTTTGTAATTTCTGTATTGAATTTTCAATTGCACTGATTAAAATTGGAACTTCTTCTAATTGATTTTGATGGGATAGACTAATTCGAATGGAGCTATTCGCTTGTACTTCAGACACTCCCATTGCAATCAATGTTTTACTCGGTTCGTTATTTTTTGATGAACATGCAGAAGTAGTCGAAACGTAAATTTCTTTTTCCTCCAATAGATGGACAAATACTTCAGGCTTTAACCCTTCGATTGAAAAATTAATAATATGTGGAGCGCTACTTTCAACAGGTGTATGAATCTTGACATCGTTCATTTTTAATAATTTTTCAACAATCGCTTTTTTTAGACTTGTGAGATGTTTGATATTTTCGTCTCTTTTCTCTGTCGTTAACCTTAATGCTTTTGCAAGGGCAACAAAGCCGGCTACATTTTCCGTACCTGCCCTTTTTTGCATTTCCTGGTCCCCACCAGCAATTAAAGATTTAATTCGAACACCTTGACGTATGAAAAGCACTCCAGTTCCTTTTAACCCATTAAACTTATGCCCAGAAATCGTACATAAATCAAGTTTTGCCTTATTAAAATCTAAATGTGTTTTACCGATTCCTTGTACATGGTCAACATGATAAATAATCTTCGGATACTTTTCTAAAAGGTTGCCTATTTCTTCAATCGGTTGGATTGTCCCAACCTCATTATTCACATGAATAATCGAAACTAAAATCGTATCTTCACGAATGGCATTTTGTAAATCTTCAGTCGATATGATACCATTTCTGTTAACTGGAAGATAGGTTATTTCAAATCCAAGGTCTGTCAATTGCTTGCAGGCTTCACTTACAGAAGGATGCTCAATTGATGTTGTAATAATATGCTTCCCCCGATTTTGATATTGTAAAGCAATCCCCTTAATTGCAAAATTATTCCCCTCTGACCCACCAGAAGTAAAAATAATTTCCTGTGGTTTTACATGTAAAAGAGATGCAATTTGTGTACGTGACTGACTTAAAAGCTTTTCAGCTTGCCCACCAATTCCATGTAAAGAAGAGGGATTGCCAAAATAAGTAGTTGCGACTTTTATATACGAATCAATGACAGCATCAAATGGTTTTGTTGTTGCACTATTATCTAAGTAAATCATCTAATTTCCCCTATTAAGCTTTATTTGCATCAAAATCATACCATAAAATTGGTTAAATTAAAAAAGCAAAGGACCCCCGATGAGGTCCTTTGTTCATTTATTATCGTCTTCAAGTAATACTTCAATCTTCTTTAGTGCTCCTGGATCCACATCTTCAATTGCAGTTGCTGCTTGCTCTAATGCAAGAGCATACTCAAAATTCCTAAAAGAGCTTTCAGCTTCAAGTAAACTTACTGCTATTTTTGGATTTCGGCTACGATATCGGTTTCCATATTGAATGACTTTTTCCGCAAGATATACTTGCTCTATCATTTCTTCTGTATTCTTATATGTTTGTGATATTAAATCAAGTGCATTTTGAAGGGCTTGATTCACCGTATTCATATTTAATGGTTTTTCCTCAAGCGTTGACATCACTTGCATTAGTGATAATTTTGCTTCAGACATCAACTCGGAATATTTAACCGGAAGCCCTGGGATATTACTTTTTGAAATAAGGCGCTTTGCATCTGCAAGCTGTTTCTTCATTTCCAAAATTTGTTCTCTTGCATGTAATTCATCCTTGCGAAGAGTTTTCAGCATTTCTGAGTATTGTAAATGCTCGTCCTTCACATCCTGGATCTTACCATAAACCTCTTCTAGTTCTTTTCTAATTAAAGAATAGGCAATTTGGTCCTCCTCAAGCCTTGCTTGAATCGAAACATATTGTTTCACAAGTTGCTTAATTTGTTTTACGATATTTCGGTGGCGCTCGAGATCATGATCATTTACATGATAGCTCTGCTGCACAAATGCTGTTTCTTCATCAGTACTTTTACTGCCTTCTATCAAGTCTTCTAGATCCTGTTCTATTTTTTCAACCTCGTTTTTAACAAACTGATTTGCCTTTACTTCCGCTTCAAGTAAATCATAGATTGTATCAAGTGATTCCCTTGTTTCATCCAACCCTTTTTTCGCATCTTCAAGTTTAAGCTCTTCAATAAAAGAAGTATAGTGGGTTAGTTGCCCTCGCATTCTTTCAATTTCTTTTTCAATTTGATGATGTTCAAGAGAATAGCCTTCCTGTTCCATTTGGCTGTATCCTTCTGCAACTTCATTTATTTGGTTTGGAATCACGCTTTGGCATTCATGTAGCAAATGAGGGATTTCATCCATCTGTTCCTTCGTAACGGTAAGAGAATCATTAATGAGCAGTACGATTTCTCTTGCTTCAAAATAATTCCCATTGGATGTAGCTTCTTCAAATTCCTTGAATTTCCCATAAATACCTTCTAAATTCGTTTCAAGCTGTTTTTCTGCACAACCGAAAGTATGTCGGTGTGCAAGTAAATTCTTTTTTAACTCACGATATAATTGATTAAATTCATCAACTTCCACACGATTTTTCTCTTCACTGCCAACTAAATCCTTAAGTTCATCTAAAATAATGGCTATATTGCTTTCAGCATCGTTTAAAATAGCTTCAATTTGTGCTAGTACCCGTTTCGCTTTTCCGAACCGATATTTATCTGCTAAGTCCTCAGCATCAAATAATAATTCCTCGACATCTGGAAGTGAAACAGTTACAATCTCATCCCACTGTTTACGCCAGCGTTCAAATAATTCCTCCGTTTGCCCTGTCATATTCAGATCTTTTACCTTTGCTATTTCATCGGTAACTGGTCGATTCATCATATCTATCTTCCAGGCTTCAAGCCTATCAACTTCTTTATATATCTTTTTTCTCGAATAAAAACCAAAAATGGCAACTACACCTACTACTGCTATTATGCCGATTATGATTTCCATAATTTGGCCTCCTTGCTCCCACAATCAATATCGTTTTCAGAAATTTATGTATTTTCATTATAATATTTATCATAAATGTATTGAAATGTTTTTTTAATGTATTTATGATACCATGTAAACGACAATTTTTGACTAAAACT
>NZ_JBALOX010000147.1:0-483 GCF_036965165.1 Bacillus sp. JJ1521
GTGGAAAAGAAATTGTCGGAATATTGGCTCATCTTGATGTTGTACATGAAGGAAATCGAGAAGATTGGATCTTTGACCCGTTCATATTAACTGAATTTAATGGAGAATTGTACGGAAGAGGAGTTAACGACGACAAAGCACCTGCCCTTGCGGCATATTATGCAATGAAGATTTTAAGAGACTTGGGAATCCCTTTTAACAGAAAGGTGCGTCTCATTTTAGGTGGGGCTGAAGAAACAAGCTGGGAGTGTATGAACCACTATTTTAAACACAATCCGCAGCCAACATTGGCTTTTTCACCCGATGGAGATTTTCCAATTGTGAATGGAGAAAAAGGAGTTGTGCAGGGTTCCATTTTTTTAGCTAGCAACAATCTACCTATTGAAACAGGGATTCACGAGTTAGTATCAATTGAGACAGAAAGACAATGGGGTTTTATCTGTGAAGGAATAAAGGTAGTGTTTAGAAGCAGAAGTCCTGAAA
>NZ_JBALOX010000147.1:519-12558 GCF_036965165.1 Bacillus sp. JJ1521
CTGAAAAGCTGGCTACCTACCTACTATGCGCTTCAGAAATTGATTTTAATGGCGGAAATGTAACCGCTTACTATAAGGGCGAAAAACTCCTGTCAAGAAATCCTCATAAAGGAGACAATGTTTTCTTTACTTTTGGAAAGGACCTACTTAACTTCGACAAAGACCTTACAAATTTCGGTCATTTTCAAAGATTCCTAGATAACGTGTTAATTGATGATGTTTATGGAAAGAAAATTGGTCTCTTTTATGAAACGGAAGAAATGGGTCATTCAACCTTTGGAATTACCTTTATCAGGTTTGATGGTAAGGAATTTGAGCTTGGGTTTGACTACAGACATCCGAAATTGAAATCAAATGAAGATCTGCATGAACGTTTTAAAGAAATTAGCCATTTGCACGATGTATCCCTGAACATTCATAAAAAAATAGCTCCACTATATGTGGATCCTAACTCAACTCTAATAAGAAACCTAAGTGAAGCTTATCGGAATGTAACGGGGAAAAAGGCGGAAGTGATTACAAAAGGGGGGATATCATACTCGAGAGCATTAACAAATTGTGTCGCATTTGGTCCAACATTCGAAGGTGATAATCCTAATACTCATAAACCTAATGAAAAAATCACGATTGAAACATTGTATAAAGCAATTATTATCTATTGTGAGGCGTTACGATTATTAGCAACAAGTTAAATCATCAAGACATTTCCATTTTTATTATATAAAACGGGGAGAGATAAAGATGAAGGAAAGAATACAGGTATTTGCTGGTTCAATGATGATTCCAATCATACTACTTGTTGTAGCAGGGATATTTATTGGGATTGGTGCTGCTTTTGCTAATATAGAAAACGTAAATGCGCTTCATTTAGGATGGCTCATTAAAGAAGGAAATTTCATACACGATTTCTTTACCATCATCAATAGCTTAGGGTTCATGGTTATGAGGTTCCTACCTGTGTTCTTTGCGGTAGGGATTGCCTACGGATTGGCGAGAAAGGAAAAAGGATGGGCTGCCATGGCAGGGGTTGTCCTTTTCCTTGGAATCAATACGATTATTAATACGATGTTATCAATCAACAACTTAACACCTGAAACAACGACAATTGAAGCTTTAATGCAAAATGGTTATTCGGAGCAGGATGCTAAAAATTTCAATTCATTATTTGGTCATGTATTAGGTATCTTCAGCTATAATATGGGAATTTTTTCTGGGATAATTGCAGGTATTGTTGCAAGTCTCATCCATAATAAATATTGTGAAAAACAATTACCAAATGCTCTTTCATTCTTCGCAGGTCCACGATATGTTCAGATTATGGCATTTTTTATAGTTTTACCAGTAGGGATTATCATGTATTATGTGTGGCCTGTAATCGGTATGGGGCTTTCTAGCTTAAGTAATTTTATTACAACAAGCGGATTAATTGGTACATTTGTCTTTGGTGCGGCAGATAGAGCACTACTTCCATTAGGAATCCACCATTTAATTGCGTTCCCGATTGAATATACAAAAGTCGGAGGAACAATGATGGTAGATGGAACGCTATATGAGGGTGTACGTAACATTATGCTTGCACAAATGGGTTCACCAAATGAATCAGAATATATTGTTCGTAACTTTACGACAGGTAGAATTTTGTTTCACTTCGGTGGACTTCCAGGTGCAGCCCTAGCAATGTATATAACGGCGAAAAAGGAAAATCGAAAGAAGGTAGCAAGTTTATTAATCCCTGCTGTATCTACGGCAGTATTGATTGGTGTTACAGAACCAATTGAGTATACGTTCTTATTTGTACAACCATTACTCTATTTCTTGATTCACGTTCCATTATCTGGTCTATCTTATGTGATTACAGAAGCGCTAAATGTTTCAATTATTGGTACCGCAGTTCGTGATATGTTCCCTAACCTTTTACAAACAGAAAAGGTTAACGCTTTATCTTTACTAATCCTAATTCCAGCGTATTTCGCTGCATACTATTTTAGCTTCCGTTGGGCGATATTAAAATTTAATATTAAAACACCTGGTCGTGAAGATAAAGAAAGTCTGATTAAACTATTTACTAAAAAAGATTATAAAGAATTAAAAGAACTTGAAAAAGATGATCAAATCTCTGGAATTGTAAAAGCACTTGGCGGTGTCGACAATATTGACAATATCACAAATTGCGCCACTCGCTTACGTGTCGAAGTAAAAGATGCTAAATTAGTCGATACCGATGAAAAATGGGTAAATGAACTTGGTGCACAAGGCGTTGTTCGCAATGGAAACTCTTTACAAATTATTTACGGCACACAGGTTATCACTCTAGCGGGCCAAGTTAAGACTGCGATTGGGATGGAATAATAGAATTTGAGGGGAGTACCTATATGGTACTCCTCTTATTTGAATGTTTTTAAAGGTCTTGACCATTACTATAGCTTGGAGGGGGGTGCGAGCCCTGTAGCTTCTGCCAAGGTTATTATCGTAGTACCTTTGAAAAGGGTAGAAAGTGTATGCCTTCATAGTCTAAAGCTCAGTATTTATTTCGAACTTCAGGAAGGTGAGGAAAAAAATATTACTGTGAAACCGGAGTAGCCTGGTACATATCACTTGATATTCCGGTACCATGTTCAGGAATGGATGTTCGAAAAAAATATCGAAAACTAACAAAGCAAGGCCAATTGGCCCTGCTCGTAGTTTGTGAAAAATGAATATCTCTTATTTTATTAATTGCTCATGATATAACTCAGGGTCTGCTTTGACTTTTGGACCTTTTTTAGGCTTTGGTCCCATATTGTCAAAACGAGCTTGATCATAGATGGCAGAACCGACGATTTCAGCAACATCTTGGAGTTTTTCTTTACTGATTTTGTCTAGTGAGTCTTCTGGTGTATGATACCAAGGCTCTGATGGACTATGAATGAATAATGCAGCTGGGATTCCAGCTTCTGCAAATGGTACATGGTCACTTCTACCACCAGCATAAAATGGAGTAGGCTCCCCATTTAGTCTTGTACTTGATGCTTGAGCAAGCTCAGTAACTAGATTAGGCTTACCATCAAGAGTTGCCATTGTTAAATTACCTGCATCACGACTTCCTACCATATCTAAATTAAAATTTGCAATAATCCGGTTCAGTTCGTCCTCTGGTAAGTTTGCCACATAATGTGCGGAACCAAGTAGCCCTAGCTCTTCAGCACCAAACGTAATAAAACGAATTTCTGTATCTGTAGGAATGTCTTTTAATACACGTGCTAACTCAAGTGTCATAGCTGTGCCTGATGCATCGTCATTTGCTCCAGGTGCACCTGCTACTGAATCATGGTGCGCCCCAACGACAATTACATCATTTGTATCTTTTTGCTTATTAGTCGGCTTCTTTGTTGCAATTACATTATGGGAAATACTTTCACCAGCTCTTGCACCTTCAACCTGAAGGGAAGTTTGAAGAACCTCTCCACTTACAAGTGCCTCATAAAGTACATCACCTTCCGCTTTCGTTAAAGCAACAGCAGGCACATACTTATCATTCGCTTCTCCAAGAGTCCCATTTAAAGCCCCTGAAGTATTGTTGAAAATAATGACTCCTAAAGCTCCTTTTTCTGCAGCATTCAACACTTTCTCTGCAAATGAGATCTCGCCACGCTTAATTAGAACAATTTTTCTAGTAAGGTCAGTGTCTTGAAGTTCTGCAACTGTCCCTAATCCTGCATAGACAAGCTCACCTGATACATCCCCATTTACTGTGTATGTGAAAGAACTTGGGTGGAGGGTACCGTCATAGCCATTTACCGAAAGTTCGATTGAACTAGGAGGTGTATAGCCATAGAAGGTAAACGGTTGAATTTCAGTTTCATATCCGTAGGATTCAAATTGTTCTTTTATGTATTGAACAGCGTTGTGTTCTGCTTCAGTCCCCGCAACACGTGGTGTTTCAGAAAGGTGAGCAATGTTGTTATAAATATTGTCTACATTAAGTTGATTAATCACCTTGTGATCAAAGAACTTCTCCTTCTGAGATTGCGTGACTTCGATTGGTTTTGCAAATACTGAAGGTGTTGCAATGGCTCCAAATGCGAGAGTTGTAGTAAGTCCAAACGATATAACTAGTTTTTTCATGAAATGCCTCCTCTTACTAGATTAATAGTACACGAGAAAAGCATATATCATTTTGAAAATTCTGATAAGTTAGCTTGTCCTTAGAAAAATATAGGTCGAAACTCATGTTTCCAATGAATTACGTTGCAAACGGGACATTATTCCTGTGAGGAAAATACTTCGAAAGGAGAAGGGGATATATCAAGGTGTGGGTATTATCGACAAAAGGCTGCCTACCCAATGCGCTAAAGCATAGGGGCAGGCAGCCTTTCCTACATCTATTTCGTTTTATGATTTATTTTTATATCATGTTTTTTGAAATATTCATAGATTTCTTGATTTGTTTTATCATCATATTTTTTTACCCATTCTTTATTCGATAAATCAACAATTTCACTTCGTAGGGAGTGGTATTCATCTTTCGCTTTTTCTTTTAAATCAAAGGAAAATTTTGAAGTGAAGTATAACACTGCTCCGAAAAATACGTCCCTAACGATATTTTTATTCGTAAATAGCATATCGAAAATTGCAGAATTACCAAATGCAAATGGGGTGTATAAGAAATACTTAATAATTGAGTAGAAGGCATATCCAATTAATGTGTACAAGAAAAATCTATGCATTGTTTTTTTTCGATTATGCTTTTCGTTAAAATCAAGTAATCGATCCAGTGAATCTCCATCAGCCCTTGATATACTAGTTCCTTCCTGATGCCAAGGTGCCGCAAAACTATTATCAGCCATTGTACTCCCCCTAACATGAACTTTAATAACTTTATGATTCTATACGTTTGGTATATATTATTTTTTGTTCAGTAGGAATATGACAAGCTTCTTGTTAAAAGAGTGAATAAAAAGGATTTTGATTTTATTAGAAGAAGACAACCCTTTGCAGCACTTTTTACTACAAATGGTATGAAAAGGGAGAATTTATTATAACCAAGATGTGTTCTTGTTGTTAATTACATACAGGGCACCTGACCATCAATACTGATTTATACAACTACCACTTTGTTCCAACTAATCACTAAAAACCTTCCAAATTAAATATGCACAAAATAAAAAAATAAGGTCCAATTTTGCACAAATGGTTTGAACATCATTTGGTCTCCACATTTGTAAATACAGAGGGTATAGTATAGACAAGAGGATGAAACATCCTATAAAAACTACTTTCTTGCACAAACTCTAAAGAGTGCAAAGGGGGTGCTGAACATTTCGTTAGATCAACGAAGTACTGCTATACTATCACATCTTGTAAATACAGAATCATTTGTACCTTTAAAAGAACTAATGGAAAAATTCAAGATTTCAAGACGAACAGTTTATTATGACATTGAAAAGATAAATGGATGGCTAAAAGAGAATAACCTAAAACCCGTAAATCAGGTAAGAGGACTAGGGTTTGGTCTTGAGCAGGAAACGTCCAAACGTATACCAGAAAAGATTGAACTGTTCATTTCCTGGCAATATGATTACTCCGCAAAAGAGAGAAAAGGGTGGTTAGCCCTTTATTTGCTTGGAAGAGATTCCACATTATTTTTAGAGGATTTAGCTGAGAAGGTACGAGTAAGCAGAAATACAACAATTGACGATCTCAAAGTACTAAAAGAAGAAATAGAAAGGTTTCACTTAAAACTTGAATTTGAACGGAAGACGGGTTATCGAATCATTGGTCAAGAGGAAGATAAAAGGAAAGCAATAGTTTATTATCTCTCAAATGTCCTTCCGAATGAAGGTTGGAAAACGATGTTGGCCAAAATTACAACGATGCTCAACCTTGCAGGTTCAAATATAGAGAACAGACTAAATCTTTTTGAATTGGAAGAATTGAAGGCAGTTCAGAGGATCATTGCAGAAAGTGAAACGGATCTGAGTGTCCAATATACGGATGATTTCTTCAATAGCTTAACCTTTCGATTTTTATTTTTTGGAAAACGATTAATGCAAGGTAAGGAAATAAGCATAGATGAAGTAGAAAAAGGGGTCTTGACGGAAACGAAAGAATATAAAGCAGCTTTTAAAATCGCTCAAAAACTTTCTTATGTCTTTAATGTGGATTTTCCGCATGATGAAGTCTTATATATTACAAAACATTTGTTAAGTTCAAGAGTACAGTCATCTCAAGGAGAATTCCAAGATAGTGAAAATACACCAACACATGTTTTAGCGGAAGTCGTACCTAAAATGGTTTCAGATTTTCAGAAATATGCTTGTGTATTTCTTAAGGAAAGAGACTTATTAGAAAGAAACTTACTACTACATGTAAAGCCATCCTACTATCGGATAAAATATGGCCTTGAAGTCGAAAATCCGGTGGCTGAACTTATGAAAGAAAAGTATCCAGATGTATTCTTATTGACCAAAAAAGTGATTCATCATTTAGAAAATGTAATTGGAAAAAAAGTTAATGAAAATGAAGTTGCTTTAATTGCCATGCATTTTGGCGGCTGGATGAGAAGAACTGGTGTAACGCCTGCTAATCGGAAAAAAATGCTGATTGTTTGTGCAAGTGGAGTCGGCACTTCGAAACTACTTGAACATCAACTTGAGGGACTTTTTTCTACAATTGATATTGTAGGAAGTGTATCCTTACGTGAGTATGAAATAAATGATTATGAAGTTGACTTTGTTGTTTCTACTACTCCACTAACAAAAAAAGATAAACCTGTTTTTGTGGTAAGTCCTATACTTTCAGAGGCAGAAAAGGAAAGTCTCTTAAAAAATGTAAACGCTTTGGTTGGAACGAATATGATTGAGCAATCGACCTCTATTGAAGGGTTAATGGGGATCATTAAAAAACATGCCACAATCAAGGACGAAGAGAGTTTAGAAAGGGAAGTACGAAAATATTTCTCCAACCATCAATCAAAGGTAGTTTTATCTACAAAACCTTCTTTACATCAATTGCTGACAAGGGAATTCATTCAGATCAAAAAGGGTAGTACAGACTGGAAAGAAGCTATTCGAGTAGGGGCAAAGCCGTTACTCGAGAAGGGGAACATTACTGAGGAATATATTCAATCCATGATTAACACAGTCATTCAGTTAGGACCCTATATAGTTGTGGCTCCAAAAGTAGCAATACCACATGCAAAACCTGAAAATGGTGTGAAAAAATTAGGAATGAGTTTACTTTGCCTAGAAGAAGGAGTTCAATTTTCAGAATCTAAAAGACATGAAGTAAATCTTCTTATTGTGTTGGCAGCAATTGATGGAGAAACACATCTAAAAGCATTGTCTCAACTTACAACGATGTTTTCTGAGCCAATGAATGTAAAAAAAATGGTTCAAGCAAAATCCATTGATACCATTTTACAAACAATAGAAGCATATTCCATTTAATCCAAAAGACAAAGGAGCATTATTTCATGAAATTTTTAGAGGAAGGTCTTGTTGCGCTTGATGTACATGCGTCTTCGCCAGAGGATACAATCAAGCAAGCAGGGAACTTACTTGTAAATGAAAACGCTGTAAATGAGTCATATGTAGAGGCGATGATTCAATCTTATAAGAAAAATGGACCCTATTTTGTACTTGCACCAAGCATTGCTTTGCCACATGCGAGACCAGAAGATGGAGTAAACGAAGCATCCGTATCATTTATCCGGCTAAAGGATCCAATCGCATTTGGTAGTGAATTAAATGATCCAGTAAAGTTTGTATTTGCCTTAGGTGCTTCATCAAGTGATGAGCATCTTCAAATATTACAAAAGCTAATCATACTTTTAAATGATCAAGAAAATATCAAAAAATTAGAGGAAGCTACAAATTATCAACAAATAAAAATAATTATAGGGGGAATGTAAGATGAAAATTTTATGTGTATGTGGATTAGGTCAAGGAACTAGCTTAATTTTACGCATTAATGTAGAAACTGTGTTACGTGAATTAGGGATGCAAGCCGATGTAGAGAATACGGATGTTTCAAGTGCTTCAAGTGAAAGACCAGATTATATTATTACTAGTAATGAACTTGCTCAATCATTAGAGGGACACTCTTCAAAAATAATCATCGTGAATAATTATTTTGATATGAATGAAATCAAAACAGCTTTACAAAGTAATATTAACTAAAACAAAAGATGGGGGTATGAAGAATGGAAGCAATTCAATGGATGGCAACCAATATATTTGGTGTACCAGCAATATTGCTAGGTTCTATTGTTTTACTTGGTTTACTTTTACAGAAGAAATCTACTAGTCAAACCATTAGTGGTACTTTTAAAGCGATGATAGGATTTTTAATTATCAATGTTGGTGCTGGAGTAATTGTGGGAGCGCTAACCGTTTTCGAGCCAATGTGGAAGGAAGTATTTGGATTAGAAATAAGCTCATTTGGAAACTTTTTAGGTCAAGAAGCATTTGGTACGAAATACGGATCAGCTGTTACCCTTGCAATGTTTATCGGATTTATTATTAACGTATTACTTGCCCGTTTTACAAAATTCAAATACATCTACCTGACAGGTCATATGATGTTCTGGACAACAATGATTTTTGCCGGAATTATTATTGATGCAGTTGGTGATGTTTCATTCGGGAAACTAGTAATCTTTTTATCAATCTTTATGGGAGTTTATTGGACATTCCAACCTGCAGTAGTGCAACCATTTATGCGTAAAGTAACAGGTAATGACAGTATTGCATTAGGGCATACCTCTGCTGTTGTAGCACTTTTAGCAGCATTACTTGGGAAAGTATTAGGTAATAAGGAAAATGATTCAGAGAAAATTAAATTACCAAAAGGACTAGAGTTTTTAAGAGATTCAAATGTAATTACAGCTTTAACAATGGGAATCTTATTCTTCATAGGTGCTGTAATTTTAATGTCAAAAGGCACGCCAGGTGCCGATGAACTTATTGCACAGTCGGGTGATCAGAACTTTATCATCTACTCTATTATTCAATCATTAACATTTGCCGGTGGTATTGCTGTTGTATTACTGGGGGTTAAAATGTTTATCGGTGAAATTGTACCAGCCTTCAATGGTATAGCAACAAAACTAGTTCCTGGCGCTAAACCAGCACTAGACTGTCCAGTAGTATTCACATTTGCACCAAACGCAGTAATCCTAGGCTTCTTAGGTGCATTTGCTGGGGCTTTAATCTGGTTAGTGATTTTAGGTAATGTTGTAGCATATGTGTTTGTACCAACAATGATTGTATTATTCTTCCACGGAGCAACAGCGGGTGTGTTTGGTAATGCAACTGGAGGAGTTCGTGGAGCACTTATCGGTGGTTTTGTAACAGCAACAGTAGTTGCATGGGGACAATATCTAACAGTTAAATTCCTTATAGATTCTACGATTCCTGATACTGCAATGTGGGCAGCAGACTCTGATATGTTTGTACTTGGTCCAATTGTGAAAGCAATCGCGCAACTATTATTTTAAACTGTATAACACCGACATGTGTAAGCATGTCGGTTTTTTAATCAATACGCTTTACCATACTATTTTTGATATATTTTCATAGGTTTTTAGAAAAAGTAGGAGGGACTATCATGAGCTTTATTCGTACATTAAAAGGAGATATTAATCCAACAGAATTAGGATTTACTTATTCGCATGAACATATTGTATGTAGACCTGATTACTGGGTTCAACGAGGTGTAGATGATTTATTGCTCGATGATAAGGAGAAATCCCAGAAGGATGTTGAAGATTTTAAACATTACGGTGGAAAGACAATCGTTGATGCAACGGCAATCGATTATGGACGTGATGTACAAGCGGTAAAAGAAATTTCGGATGAAACCGGCATTCAGATTATCGGAACAGCAGGTTTTAATAAGAGCTTTTTATGGGATGCCCGTATTAAGGAAGAACTTAAGCCGATTATCGGTAATTTCGAAACTTATGCGGAATGGATTGATAAGACGCCTATCAATAAGCTTACTGAATTTGTGATTCGTGAAGTTGAGGAAGGACTTGAGGGAACACCATTTAAAGCGGGTCAAGTAAAGTTTGGAACTGGCTATAATCGTATTACTCCATTAGAGGAAAAAACGTTACGAGCAGTTGCAAGAGCACACCATGAAACAAAAGCCCCTGTCCATTCACATACAGAGGCAGGAACAATGGGATTAGAGCAGCTTGAACTATTAATGAGAGAGAATGTAAACCTTGAATATTTAAGCCTAGGACATATGGATCGAAATCCAGACCCATATTATCATGAACAAATTGCAAAAACAGGAGCATACTTAAGCTTTGATGGAGTTGCAAAAATCAAATATGCACCAGAAAGTACAAGAATTCAATCTATTTTAGAGCTTGTGAAAAAAGGTTATGAAAATCAAATTCTAGTAAGTGGCGATACAGCTAGAAAAACATATTACAAGCACTATGATTACGGGTTAGGTCTTGAATATATTATTGCGAAATGGGTTCCACGCTTTGTCGATGATGCGAATCGTCAAGGCTTTGATGGTGAAGCACTAATCCATAAATTCTTTGTTGAAAATCCAGCAAGATGCTTCGCATTCAAGGAATAGGGGGGGCAGCCATGATCTTTCAAAATGAAAATTCCTTCGAGGTTAAAGAGAAGATAGAAACTAGTAAAATTGCGATTTTACCGATAGGAGCTGTAGAAGCACACGGTCCACATCTGCCTCTAGGGACAGACAACTATTTAGCTGAGCGTGTGTCAGAAAGGGTCGCGGAGAGAACAGGAGCGTTTGTTTTGCCAACTTTACCCTACGGTCAAGTGTGGAGTTTAAAGAACTTCCCTGGAAGTATCAACATTAGTAATGAATCTTTGATTTCATTATTAGTGGATTTGGGCATAAGCCTATATGAACAGGGCTTTAGAGTGTTTGCGATGATAAACGGCCACCTAGGAAATGCAGTAGCATTAAAGGAAGCTGCAAGAAAGTTATATCAGCAATTTCCAGATTATAAAATTCTGTATTTGTTTTATCCAGGTACGAAAAAAGTTACGGAAGAAGTCAGAGAAACTAATTCTTTCCATGCAACATATTTTCATGCTTGTGAAATTGAAACTTCTTACATGCTCTACTTAGCCGAAGAGTATGTTGATATGTCAAAAGCAATCACAGACATTCCGAATATACCAGATAGTGCAGACGTTACGCCAACACCATGGGAGGAATTCACGACCTCTGCAGTTCTTGGAGACGCAAAGCTGGCAACGAAGGAAAAAGGGGGGGAAATTATCGAAGTGGCAATTGAAAATATGGTGAAATTGATAGAAGGTGCGAAACATGAAATTACTGGAACTAAATAAAATTGATGATTTTCTTTTATTCAATTTTTTAGCAAAGGATAAGCAAAATGCAGAAGAAATCATAGAAGCAGGAAAAGGCTATATTGTTCCTGGAATCGTTTCATCTGATTTTACTAACATCGAGGACGGAGTTAAAAAGGTAAAAGAATTAAAGGAAGTTGCTGAGGTACTAAGCATTGGTCTTGGAGATAATGGAAACCCAGCAAATTGGGAAAAAGTGTTAAAAATTGCTGAAGGCTCCGAGCCAGGGCATATCAATCAACCATTTGAAAAAACGAACTACTCCATTGGATACTTGAATGCAAAAGGTATTCATCAGGTTGTCAATGGACTTGTTGCTCCCTCGGGGAAAGTCGGCACTATCAAACTTTCAACAGGAGTCGAAATGAGAGTGGAAGAGCTAGTTGACCTAGCAGCATCGATGGGAATCGAATCTATTAAATTTATGCCTCTAAAAGGTAAAACTCATCTAGAAGAATTAGTTTATATATGTAAAGTAGCGGCCAAAAAGGGATTAAATGCAGTTGAACCAGCAGGTGGAATCTCTTCCGAAAATATTGTTGACATCGTGAATGCAGTCCATCTTACTGGTATACCAATTTTTATGCCACATGTATTTGGTTCAACAATTGACAAGGAAACTGGAAGAACAATCCCAGGAGAGGTTGAAAAAATCATTAAATTGGTAATGGGGGAAAAATAAATG
>NZ_JBALOX010000148.1:0-3966 GCF_036965165.1 Bacillus sp. JJ1521
ACTTTAATAAGCAGAAGTAGGAACTTCTGCTTATTAAAGTTACTTATAGAATTCATCAGGAATATTGCCAAATTTACGGTTGTGATAAAGGAGTGGCGGCTTACTGTTGTTTTCAACCTCAACCACTTCACCAATTAAAATCATATGGTCTCCTGCTTCAACCGTCTTAAAGGTTTTACAATGTAAAACACCTGCTGCACCCTTTAGGATTGGAAGATTGTTACCAGACATCTCCCATTCACAGTTCGCAAATCGATCCGTTCCCTTACTTGCAAAAAGGGCACAGATATCTCCTTGATCACTTGCTAGTACATGAACCGCGAATTTATCTGTTTTTGTAAAAATATCGTAAGTGGATACTCTTTTATCAATGGACCATAAAATGAGTAGTGGATCCAAAGATACAGAAGCAAATGAATTTACTGTTAGTCCAAGCGGAACTCCATTTTCATCAGTCGTTGTAACAACCGTTACACCCGTCGGATAGTTCCCCATAACGTCTTTAAAAGTTTGTACTTTTGTTTGATTATCCAATATTCACACACCTTTCTACAAGATGACTTACTTATTTTTGCTATTAAAAATTTATTCATTTTTAGCACTCATAATACGATTATTTTAACTATATCATGATTACCTTGACAATTCTAATCGTATGCCTTCTGATTACTCCTATAAATATTCCCTTGGCGGATCCATTTCGTTGCGACCCATTTTTCTCCCTCAGAAACAGGTATACTAGAATGGAGCGACATCCGGTCAACCTCACCCTTACTGTTTCCATACTGAAAATAGACGGCAGAGCCTCTCTTCGGAACAATCGAAACTCCCGCTTTCGGAAAAACAGTTTCTCCACCAGCAGGTACATCATTTAAATAGATGAGGAATGTACCTACCCGCTGACCCCCTTTTTCAAGATCTACCTTGCTCGGTGGAAAATAATCAAAATGGCTTTTATATTCCTCGCCAATGCCATAATTCAACACCTGGAGTCTTTCTCCATTTTCCACGGGAAACTCTGTTAATTCTGCAATTCGATTCTCTATTTTTTTGATAAACTCATTTTCTCGTAAATAAAAAGACATTCCTTTACTTGTTCGGCCAGTTGCCGCTTTTTCTTCACCTGTCTTTGGATCTATGACGGTTGAAGGCTTGAGGCGGCTGCTTGACATTTCAATCAACTGGTCGCATTCCTCAAAGCTTAAGAAATTATCTAAGTGTAAAATAAACGGTTTCTCTACTTTTGATAAGACCTTTATTTCTTGTTCGCTTGTACGTAAAATACTTCCCTTTTTAGCAATTTCGGGCTGTTCATATTCGTATGGAGCTTGTATACCTGGTGTGTTTATCGGTTTATTTCCGACAATTCGAAACAGAGTTGTATAAGAGAGTCTAGGGTCATAGCCTTTTCGAATCATTGCATCTACAATTGCTTCAGGGTTTACGCCACTGTTTAAAGTTTTAATAATCCAATCCATAAGTGAACCCGGAATTTGCTTCACTTTCTCCATTTCTTCCTCTCCTTTAAAGCCCAATTTTGTAAAAAGAAATCCCTTACATTCCATTTTAATATAAATAAAATAAAGTAACCACAGATGTATTAAAAAGAAAATTTCGTATTGCTAAATAAATTCATTCTCTTTAAAATGGTGCAATACACAATAATTTTAATAGATATAAGGAGACATAATGAACCGCAAAATTTTTCTTTATGTGAAAGCTTTTTCTGATTTAGGTACCTTCATGGATCTCATTGCTATCAATGTTTTAATGTATGTTGCAACTGGAAGTTCAGCATGGTTGGCAGCCACCATGGCTGTTCGAACTTTTGGGGGAGTATTATCCAGCTTATTTTCAGGAATAGTAGCAGATCGCTTTAATCGTCGAAAAGTGATGGTTTGGACAGATGTTTTTCGAGCAATCATTATTTTGCTCTTACTCCCTTTTCCAAATCCAACCATGATTCTGATTGTATGTTTTTTTATTGGGTTAACCTCTAGTTTTTTTGCGGTGAGTTATAGCGCAGAGATTCCACAAATTTTTGGTCAGGATAAGGTACTCGAAACAAATGCTATCATATCAAGGTTAACATCTATTAGTTTAGTATTTGGATTTCTTGGTGCTGGCGTGATTACTGATTTTCTAGGTTATCAGGTTACGTTAATCATAGACGCGGCTACATACATTGTTTCAGCGCTTGTATTGTTAAAAATGAACTGGGAAACGAAAACAACTCAAACGAAACAAGCTATTTCGAATGGAATAAAAGAGAAACTCATTGGTATTGGAAGGGATTTAAAAGAAGTATATTCCTATATTGTTGTTGCTCCTTTATTACTTTTAGTTAATATCGTTTTCCTCGTAGGGGCATTCGCTGGTGCATCACATAATTTAGGGATACCACTTTTAGCCGAAAATATTGACGCCACGAGACAAAGTTTTTATTATGGATTAATTTGGGGTGTTTGGGGAATTGGTTCGGTGTTAGCCACCATTCTGCTTCCAAGGGTTAAAATACTTACTGGTAACAATCTCTTTTATGGCTGTTTCGTGACAGCGATGTTAATGTCCACTGGGTTCATTACCTTTTTTTCAAGTATAAACCTCTGGATCGTTTTAACCTTTGCTTTCTTTACAGGAATATTTGATGCATGTTTTACGACCTTACATGCTACTGCTCTTCAAAAAACAGATAACAATATAAGAGGAAGAATCTTTGGAGTAGGCATGCTATTAAAATCGGTTGGATTTGCTCTTGGATTCGTAGTTGCGCCAATTGTATTAAAGGTTTTACCACTAGCAAAAATGGTCTTAATATTCCATGGTACATTAATTCTTATATGTATAGTTGCTTTGATTCTTTCAAAGAGTATAAGAAGAGAGAGGTATAAAGTAAAAAAGAGCGCATAGAGTAAGCCCAGCAAAATGCTGGGCTTACTCTAATTCTAATACGCAATTATTCATTTTCAAAGCCAGTAAATACATGTATCGCATCTCTCAAAAATTCTGCGGTTCCTGGCTGTTCTTTGTCGTAATACGCCGTGAATCGCTCGTCATCGACATACATTTGTGCTACACCTGCATGTGCCTCCTTTGAGTAGCTCGGCCAGTAAAACATGAGCCACTGCTTATGCAAATCTGCTGCTTTTTGCGCAAGCTCTCCAGCAGGATCACCAGTCTTCATCGCCTCTTTTAAAGTTTCCATTAGTACTTCACCAAGACGTGTGACCGCATCATGATCCTCTTTAGACATGTTCATGAATTTCTCGTTTGATTGTTTAACTGTTTCTTCGCCATATTTTTCACGAATTTCTTTTCCGTATTTTTTCTCATTTTCCTCAATGGCTTTCTTTTTAAAGCCTTCAAACTTTTCTTGATCGGACATGCTTATTCTCCCTTCTTTTTGCGCAATGGTTTTTTCGACATTGGCAATTAATTGATCAATTTGTTTTCGTTTATCAAGGAGCTGCTCTCGATGCTCGTTTAGTGCTTTGGATTCATCGAAGGCAGGGTTTGTCATAATTTGTTTAATATCAGTTAGATTGACTCCGAGTTCACGGTAAAAAAGTATTTGCTGGAGACAGTTGACTTCATTTTGGCCATAAATTCGGTATCCGGATGAATTGATTCTTGCCGGCTTAAGAATCTCAATTTCATCATAATACCGCAATGTTCTTGTACTGATTCCTGCTAGTTTCGCTAGCTTTTGTACCGTGTATTCCACCTCATCACCCCCTGATATATTCACTTTACACCTTTACGTAACGTCAAGGTCAACACAACATTAGAAAAAATTTTAATCAAATGCGCCTTGGCGTATTTGCGCCCAGATTTTTTAGGCCCACACGATGTGGGTCAAAAAGACGTTGCCACAGGATATGGCGCCTTTAGTCTTTGATCCTATGCTCGAAAAGTTTCCATTGAAAATCGCATGTCTCCGCCGGAGGCTTTAACATTATATAGTCG
>NZ_JBALOX010000149.1:0-9596 GCF_036965165.1 Bacillus sp. JJ1521
AAGGCGCATTTGATTATAATATAATGAAAGAACAGTAATCTTTGAGAGAGTGTTTTTATGAGGAGACAAACAGGGTATTTCATCACCTTTATTCTTTTTGGATTGTTTTTGTTTATTTTAGTCCAAGTCCATGGAGAATTGAAGGTTACAAAAAGCTTCCCCGCTGTTCTAGATGAGCAAATTCCAATCAATGATGTTGTGTTGACCCAAACAAGCTATATGAAAGACGGCACCGGAAAAGTGATTTCGGAGATCCGCCCTAATGAAAATCGAACCATACTTCCAGCTGAAGAAATTCCACAAATTGTGAAGGATTTGTTTATAACAATTGAGGATCAGCATTTTTATGAGCATGTCGGATTTGATATTACCGGAATAGGAAGGGCAGCTCTCATTAATCTAAAAAATGACTCGATTGATCAAGGTGGCAGTACAATCACCCAGCAACTTGCACGAAATCTTTATTTATCAAATGAAAAAACCTATAACCGAAAATTAAGCGAACTCTTGTATTCGTATCAATTAGAACGAACTCTTACGAAAGAGGAAATTTTAACTTTATACATGAATGCGATTTATTTTCAAAACGGGGCATATGGAATTGAAACGGCATCTCAGTTTTATTTTAACCAGTCTATTAAGGATGTGACACTCGCGAAAATCGCGTTTTTATGTGCAATTCCGAATAATCCTTCCCTCTACAATCCAGTCACGAATTTTTCAAATACGAAGGAACGGCAAGAACGTATTTTAAAAAATTTAGTAGAGGCAGGTAAAATCACAGATGCAGAATATGAAAGTGCAGTACAGGAACCGATTGAACTTGCGATGAGCGAAAGTATCGACCAGTATCCAGATTATACAACCTATATTTATAAGGAATTTGAAGAATTAATAGCTGAAAAAGAAGGCTTTAATAAAAAGATCAATTCGGCTTCTGATCGTGAGAAGGAAGAATTTCACAAAGACTTAAATCAAAAAGTAAAAAAGGTTCTTGAGTCAGGTATCATCATTGAAACGGCACTAAATCCAACTATCCAAGAAAAAGCTGTAGAGTCTGTGGGACGATATTTACCAAATAAAAATGTTCAAGGTGCTGCTGCGGTTATCGACAATATGACGAATCGAATTGTCGCTATTGTTGGTGGAAAAAACTATGAAAAGTTTTCGTTCCATCGGGCTTTTCAAGCCTTCCGACAACCAGGCTCCGCGATTAAGCCCTTGCTTGTTTATGCACCTTATTTTGATCAAACTGGTGCCTCTATTACACAGACGATTAATGCCAATAACTATTGTAAAAATGGATATTGTCCGCAAAACTATGGAGGCGGACAATATGGAAATGTCAGTTTACGAACCGCTTTTAAGTATTCCTACAATACCCCTGCTGTTCGATTGTTTGAAAAAGTGGGTATTGAACATGCGTTTTCTTATTTAGACAAGCTTCATTTTTCGAATGTGGTGAAAGAAGACCATAGTTTGCCAGCAGCTATAGGTGGGTTTACATATGGAATGTCGCCATTGGAGATGACAAATGCCTTTGCAACATTTGCGAACAACGGTCAATTTATTGAAGCGCGCGGAATTACGAGGGTGACTGATTTACAAGGAAATATCCTTTATGAATGGGATGAACAACCTGAAATGGTGTGGAGTGATTCCGCTAATCAAAAGGTAAGAATATTACTTGAGGATGTTGTGATTTCAGGAACCGGTAAAGTAGCACGTATTTCGAGTGGATATATTGGTGGAAAGACTGGAACGACGAATGATGTAAAAGACCTGTGGTTTATCGGACTCACTAATCAATATACCGCTGGTGTGTGGGTTGGAAATGATCAAAATAAAAGCATTGACTATATGGAATCAAGGCATCCCCAAATGTATATTTGGAAGGATATTATGAAAGCGAGCCAATGACAAGAGGCTCGCTTTTTTAGATTGGATGTCTCGTCCTTAATCGATTAACCAGCAAAAGTATCATAAGCGGAGTTTTTCCGGTTAAAATCCGAATGGCGCTAGTTTCGAGGGAAATAAGGGTAGGTTTTCCGACTATCCCAAATAAAATCCCCCATTTTCATGTTTTTCGAGTCAATAGTCGGAATTTCTACGTCTATATGAGCCCTTTTTAATATAAATTTCCAATTAAGCGGAATTTCTACGTCTATTTATCAACTCAATTCCTTTACAATGGCAAACTGGCGATGATGCCATTGTAAAGCTTGATACAAACATACGTAACCGTAATAAAAAAGGTAAACCAGCTAAGCGTTTGAAAAAAGACGAGCCCTATTAATCCGCCTAAGGTTAATGTGTCCTGAATTTTATAAACGAAAAAAATAAAATAGCACAGTGTTGCCAATAAAAGCACAATCACAATCCCGTAAAAGGATTGGACAAACGCTAATGATAGTGCCCCTCCTCCCAAATAGAAAAAAGACCCCGCCCGTATTTTCGGCAAGCTTTCTCCCTTGCTATCCTTCGTGAAAAACAAAAGCGAAAGCTCAAGTAATGTATTGGCAATTAATTTTAATGCAGCAAACACCATGAAATAGATTAAGAAAAACACAAAGAAGATCGCAAAATTTATCCAGGTTGGCGAAAAAAACTCCTGCATACCACGGTATATGCCAATTTGTTTTAACAACACCAAAGTCTTCAATTCAGTCAGTATGGCCAATGAGACACTAAATAGGATGATAGAAATGAGCGGAAAATAGCTTGTAAAATATGTATTTTTCATTCTTAGATTCCCCAAATCAAAGCAGTGATTTCTTTTCTGATTTTAACATACATATTTTAGTAGTAAATCTCTTTTTTGAAAATACATATAGAGTAAAGGCTACTACCTGAGGGAGAGAGGGATTCTATGAGAAAAGGGTTCTTGTTTATGGTGCTATTATGTTGTTTGGCATTTTTCACTTTATTAAGCTCCGCTAGTGCATCTGGAGAAACAGATTTTACAAAAGCCGTTAACGGGAAATTAGGGGAAATCAATTATTATGCTGACCGCTCTGCTAAAGTAGTCAATTCCATTTCAAAGGAAGCCGAAATCACGAAGGTTGTCACAGCTGATGATCCAGAGACGAAGGAAAATGAAGAGGAAATTGATACGTATACGGCAAATGTCGTTGTGGGGCATGTGGCATACAAATTAAAACGTGACAGCATCTTTTATATCCAAAAGCATGAATTCTTTTATTATGATGTTGACAATCAGGAATTTCTCATGCTAGGAAATTTCCCCGAAGACCAAGAAATAGCGTCGCTGTTTAATGACTATATGGATGCAGACTATAAGGCTGGGATCACGTTAACGTCGAACCTACTGTTCAGTCTATTTGTTATCCTTTCAATTCTTGTCGCGCCTGTGCTAATCATGGTGTTCCATAATAAAGCCATTCCGGTTCCAATGAAACGAAATAATAGCGTGATGTAGGATGAGATGCTTTGTCTCATCCTTATTTATTTTTTAATTCGAATATACTCACGCGGCTTGAATTTTGGGTAAACCTCGGTTTGTGAAGAATCGATTGTTTGTATTTGAAATTGATGCCGATTTTGTATTTGGCTTTCTCCATATTCTTTCTTTGTTTGTTCATGGATGACCCACGTACCGATAAACAGGAAGGCAAAAATAGCTATTGCCACGATTCCTTTTTTTGCGTTCACAAAACTTCACCTCTTGCTACTAGCATTCGGTTAAAAAGGACTTTTCATACAAAAAAGAAATCGAGGACTCAAACTAAGCCCTCGATTTCATGTTACTTCTTCAATTTTATAATCGCCATGGTGCAGCGTGATACGCAAATGAGGTTTTCTTCTTCATCGATAATTTTGATATCCCAGACCATTGTTGTTTTTCCTTTATGGAGTGGCGTACCGATCGCTTTTACGGTACCACTACTTTTTGAACGAACATGATTGGCATTAATTTCGAGTCCTGCACAGCCTTCCGTTTCTTTGTCTACGAGATTGTATGTACCGACACTTGCTACCGTTTCCGCTAAAGCAACAGATGCACCACCGTGTAATACACCAAATGGCTGGCGTGTACGCTCATCAATTGGCATCGTTGCTGTTACCCGTTCAGGTGTCACCTCTTCAATCGTAATGCCCAATGCTGAAATCAATGTATTTTCTATCATTTTTCTCCCTTACTCCAATTCCTTATTTTTGAATTCCTAAAAACGCTGCTTCCTCTCAATTTGAAAGCTTTCGTAGTTTTCTGTTCTTCCTCATTTTAACCAATACATATAATAACGCTGATACCACAGTTACGCCAATGACAATATCGTAGTATTTAATAAACACTTCAATGAATTCTTCACCTGCATAATAACCAACTGTAAAAATCAAGGAAACCCAAACAAAAATAGCCGTGTACATGGTTGAAGCAAATTTAATAAATGACAATTTACTGAATCCGAATAAGAATGGAAACAGTACGCGAAACCCCGGAACAAAATAGCAAAATGCCAATGCAAACGTATTGTATTTTTCAATAATTTTTAGAGCACGGACAATTTTTTTTCTCATTTTATTTTGTTTATTAAGAAGGACAACCATCGCATGTCCTGCAAAGCGTCCTAAGATATAGCTTGTAGTAACGGCAGTTAAAATGCCTAGGTATGTAACAATGAATATCTTCCAAGGTACGAAAACATCCTCAGCTGCAAAAAATCCTATTGTTGACACAATGACTTCATTTGGGATTGGAATCACAAATGCTCCCACCCATAGCCATAAAAAAAGGCCAATATAACCATGTTGTTGAATAATTGATACTGCTTCATATAAATCCAATTCTATCCCGCCTTCATTGGAAAGAAGAGTATTCCTTATAGATACTCATCTTTATCTATTATAGAATTAAAAGAATAATCTTAGAAACCATTTTGAATTTATTTAAGGGAGAGAAAATTGTGGACAAACCCATTGTGGTTATTACCGGTGCTTCAAGTGGATTTGGGCTATTAAGTTCAATTGAATTTTTGAAAAAAGGATCCTTTGTCGTCGTGACAATGAGAGATTTGCAAAAGAAGGAACATATACTGCGTGAAATAAATAATCCTGCCTTAGAAGAGAATCTTCTTTTTTGCCAATTGGATGTAACTGATGCTGATTCTTTGTATGCGTTTCAAACAACACTTCAAAAGCTTGGTCGAGTAGACATTTTATTGAATAATGCTGGATTTGCTACAGGTGGATTTGCGGAGGAAATCTCGGAACTCGAATACAGGGCGCAATTTGAAACGAATTTTTTCGGATTGATTGAAGTAACAAAGCTTGTTCTGCCATTTATGAGACTGCAACGGTCCGGTAAAATCATGAATCTCAGCAGCATTAGTGGACAAATCGGATTCCCAGGTCTTTCTCCTTATGTTGCATCAAAATACGCATTAGAAGGCTGGTCTGAATCATTACAGCTTGAGGTAAGGTCATTTGGTATCGATGTTGCTCTGATCGAACCAGGCTCGTTTCAAACAAATATTTGGAGCCGTGGAAAAACGATAGCAGAAAAGTCGATGCTAACCACGTCTCCATATTATGAGCTGATGAAAAAAATAGAAGCAAGACTTGAAAGAAATCAAGCATCCTATGGGGACCCGCTTGAAGTTGCGAAATTCATCGTAAGTCTTGCTGAAAAGCCTACTTTAACTAAACTTCGCTACCCGTTAGGAAAAGGAACAAAAATGTCCATTTTACTTAAAAATGTATTACCTTGGAAGATGTGGGAGGGAATTGTTTTAAAGATGTTAGGCATTGCTAGGAAGTAGGACTTATGTTCCGAATCAAATGCACCTTATCAGAAAATTAACATAAACTGTAAGAGTATTTTAACATTAATCAGTCGGGTCTCAACTCCGACTAATTAATGTTAAGCCTCCGGCGGATGCCACAGGTTTTTAGAGGAGATTTATCGAGTAGTAAGATAAAGACTAAAAATGCCACTTTCTGGGCCTAAAATCTGGGCGCAAATACGCCAAGGCGCATTTGATTTAAGGAGGTCTTCCTTTGTACTACCATCCGTTTATTTATGGACATCAAGGTCCACCAAGAACTGTTTTGTACCCAGGCTATTATTCAAATATTACAAGACATTCTGTATTTCCTGACCCTGTATCGTATTACCCATCCCCATATATTCGAAAATTCCCCGAAGTTGATCCGACTTTATTTAAGGAATCAGCAGAAGAAATGAGAATTCTTATGAGAGATGCAAGCCTAATCCTTGCTAAATTAGCTGATTCAAAGAATTTTGCGAAACAGGTAATGGCTGCTGCACAGGCATCAAATGATGACGAAGTGAATCGACTGCTAAAATCAACAGGAATTCAGTCGCATGTTAAAGCAACCTTTAATCCTGATGGATTAAATCTTCAATTAGAAGCAAGTATAGCTGGCAGTAAATCGAGTCTGTTAACAATTGCATTAAGATGGCGGTAAATTTGTAAGAACGGTGGTAAAAATTTGCCTATCGTTCTTTTTTATTTACAAGAATGAAATTTATACTGTTTAGGACAAGATAAAACCACGAGGAGGTAAAAACCATGGAAGTTAGAGATAGAGATACACAAAGACCTATACAAAGCAAAGAGGAACAACTCGTGAATCAACTTGATCCTGAGCTTGACCTTCGGAATATAAATTTCGCAACTGGCGAAAATGAATATTTAAATGAACGTTACGATGATTTTTCTATCGAACGCTAAACGATATACGGGAGGAAGTTATATGGCTAAAAAAGAAAGACTTAACGAAGAAGCAGCTACGAACAATAATCTAACTTCATCTACGTAATCAAAAAGCAAAACTGCAAAGAAGAAAAATGGGGCCAAGTAGGTTGTGCCCCGTTTTTTAGCTGGATTTAATCATTATTTCTTTTAACCTGTTATAGGCTTCCTCTTCATCGAAAGAAGAATACCACCTAAAATTGGAATCATCCAAAATACGATAGTGTTGACTAATCATATTTTGCTGGAGGCGAAACCTTCCTTCCTTTTTGAGATCCTTCCACCAGACCTTACCACCCAAGGTGCGTTCTTTCGCTCTATCAATCCCATTTCGACCGATAATTTCAATGACATCAACGGGATCTCCTCCTAAAGTTGTCTGGATAATCTCACTATCGCGAAATAATGCACATACGGCTACGGTACATGTCCAGCCTGCTTGAATTCTTCCTTTTTCAATCTGTACTAACGTCTTTTTCGAGATCCCCAAAATTTCAGCCATTTTATCCTGTGTATATCCTTTCTCAGTCCGGACTAGCCTCATTTTATCTGAGATCGTTTGAGTCAATTGTTCTTTATCCATATAATCACCTATTTAATCATTCACCTTCTCCTAAATTAGAGAAAGCCAAAAACCTTAGTGTAATTTTACACTAAGGTTTACAAATTCGCAATTTTTTCGATTCAGATAATCAACTTCAGACCACTTATAAAAATGATGATCCCAATGATCGTTTGCAGTGGTTTCATCGGTACTTTTGCAGACAGAGTGCTTCCAATGATTACCCCGGGGATCGAACCACAGAGTAAATTCGTGACTAAGTGAAAGTCAACATTCCCAAAACCTACGTGAAAAAAGCTGCTTACCGTAACTAAAATGAACGCATGTGCGATGTCCGTTCCCACTAATTCAGAAGCTCGTAATCGATAAAATAACAGCATTGCAAGCGCAAATAGCGAGCCGGAACCAACCGATGTTAATCCGACAATAAAACCAAGGAGTGCACCTAATAGTATGGTAGCTTTTGCTTTATCCTCAATGGGTTTTAGGCTATAGGAGCTTTGCGAAAAACGAGAGCTGAACAATGTCTTTACAATTGTTGCAATCGCAACCATCATGAGTACATAACCGAGGGCATGCTTCACAATTTCTCCTTGCAGGAGTTTATCTCCCCCAGCAAAATGTAAAGTAGTAACGGCTATAATGCTACTTGGAACGCTGCCTAAAGCCAAATACTTCACTAGTTTAAAATTTATTGTTTTCTGCCGAAAATGCTGAACAGAACCAAAAAATTTTGTGATTGAGTTATAAACAAAATCTGTTCCGACTGCAATGAGCGGATTGATGCCAATCAATATTAAAAAAGGGGTTAATAATGCCGCTCCGCCAACGCCTGTTAATCCGACCAAAAAACCGACAAATAATCCCATTAATACAATTCCAATACTCATTCCGACCGCTCCCAACATTTTCGGATATGGGCATTATATTTACAGGACATCTTTTTTGACACATTTTTCTTCCAATAGACAACAAAAATATTTTTTAACTATAACAATTTATAAGGTTAACGGATACGATTAAGTAAAATTGAAAAGGAAATCATTTATAAATATTTTATCGAAGTTCACGAATTCATATGACTCAAAATTTGTTTTAGTTATTTGTTAACTCATTTAAATTTTATGTTGACATATAACGTTTCTTGTTTTACGATTTTGTTAACTACAATTCCATGGAGGTTAACACAAAATGACAGCAGTTTCCAAACCACGAATTCGAGCAATAGAAATTACATATGTCGGGATGTTTGCAGCGCTTATGGCAATCGGTGCAAACATTACTTCAATGGTACCGTTTTTACAAGTCGCAGGGGTTCCATTGACGATGCAAACTTTTTTTGCCGTATTAGCAGGACTTTTACTCGGGAGCCGGTTAGGTGCTATTTCAATGACAGTATATATGTTGATTGGGATTGCGGGAGCACCTGTTTTTTCGGGATTTGAAGCAGGAATAGCACCACTTATTGGTGGCACAGGTGGATTTATTTTATCATTTATCGCTACAGCCTATTTCGCTGGTAAGGTGGTTGAACATTCAAATGGGACACCAACATTAAGAACATTCATGTTCGCATCATTTGTCGGTCTCTTCATGAATTATTTCATCGGCACAAACTATATGTACTTTGCCTTAAACTTTTGGTTAGAGGTTAAAATGAGCTACGGTGCAGCTTGGACTGTTATGGCTTGGTTTATTGTGAAAGATCTCGTCTTTACTATTTTTGCAGCGCTTATTTCACCTAGAATTTATCGCGCCGTTACAAGAAATTCTGTGAATCAAACTTCAACAAAAGCATCATAAAAAGTAAAACATCCCCCACGATTTTTCGTAGGGGATGTTTTTTATAGAATAATTGCTGCAATCCAAACAAAAATGATGAGAGGAATATTATAGTGTAAAAATGCAAGTACACAAATATCCCAAATATGATTATGCTGACCATCCACATTTAGTTCAGCGGTTGGACCGAGCGTACTATCTGAAGCTGGTGAACCCGCATCACCTAAAGCTGCCGCTGTACCAACGATAGCAATTGTCGCCATTGGACTAAAGCCTAGCTCTAGGCATAATGGAACGAAAATAATTGTGATGATTGGAATCGTTGAAAAGGAAGAACCAATTCCTAAGATAATTAGATAGACCGACAATTAACATCATCAAAGCAGCAAGTGATTGATTTCCATTGATTAAGGCCGCTGACTGCTTAACAAGCTTTTCTACATCCACTGTTGCGGTATGGGCATGGTATATCATGATTAGATTTTTGGGGTGGTGATATACCGAGAACGTGGTTT
>NZ_JBALOX010000149.1:9833-12257 GCF_036965165.1 Bacillus sp. JJ1521
GTGGTTTGCGGTATATCAACTGACCTTTTTCAAGTTTGTGATATACCTAAAAGATATCTTTAAAAAAAGCCTACCCCTTTAGGTAGACTCTACTATTACTCTTCAGTTGTTTCTCCAAATCTTTCTACTAACGTTGCAAGCGTACGAACCATAACCCCAGTTGCACCAGCAGGACCTAAATTGTGAGCAGTTGTTGTCGTTGCTGTTCCGGCGATATCAAGGTGAACCCAAGGTGTATTCTCTGCGAATTCGCCAAGGAAGGTACCTGCAAAAATCGCATGCCCATCACGTCCAGGAGAATTGTTTAAGTCAGCTACCTGACTTTTACGAACACGCTTCTTATGGTTTTCTGTCATTGGCAGGCGCCAGATTGGTTCACCGGCTTCTAATGAAGCTTCCAACACTTCTTCAAAAAACGCTTCATCATTTGTCATAGCGCCAGTTATATCATTACCTAGAGCGACAATTACTCCACCAGTTAAAGTTGCCACATCGACTAAATAGGAGGCACCGTGGAACTTCGCGTATGTAATCCCGTCTGCTAAAGCAAGACGTCCTTCTGCATCAGTGTTTAGGATTTCGATGGTTTTGCCATTCATCGATGTCACCACATCGTCTGGCTTAAATGCTTCACCACTAATCATATTGTCGGTTGATGGGATGACTGCGACAACATTCATTTCAGGTCTCAACTCACCAATGATCTCCATCGCACCTAATACAGCAGCAGCTCCCCCCATATCTGATTTCATACCTACAATGCCGTCTTTTGGCTTGATCGAATAACCGCCTGTATCAAAGGTAATGCCTTTTCCGACAAGACCGATGACATCCTCCCAGTTTTCTTTTCCTTGATATTTTAGGACTATCATTTTCGGTGGCTCAGCAGAACCTTTATTTACCGCTAAAAGAGCGCCCATTCCGAGCTTTTCCATCTCTTCTTTATTGAGGATTTCTACCTCAAACCCATATTTCTTTCCTAGTTCAGCTGCATAATTTGCTAGATCTGTAGCTGTTAGCATATTTCCTGGTAGATTTACAAGGGTTCTCGCAGAGTTTGTCCCTTGCCCATATGCATATCCTACAGTTAAACTAGCTTCAACCTCATTCGCGTCAGCATCTGTATAAACGACCACATCTTCAATTTTCTTTTCTGGTTGATTCGATTTTTGTTTATAATCTGCAAATTTATATGTAGACAAGGCAAGTGCTTCTCCGAATGCATGAGCAACATCATGAGATTCTAACCCCTCTGTGACAAAGGAATCTAATCCAATTGCAAAGCTTTGAATCTTTGCTTCAGCGATTGTTTTAATAGCCTTTCCGAACGCTTCTCTTAGTGATTCAAAGGATTGCTTATCTTCCTTACCGAGTCCAAGAAAATACACTCGTTTAATAGGTGCTTTTCCTAATGTATGTACTTTAGATACTATATTTTGCCTTGTAGAAATGTCGCCTTCTTTTAATAGCACTGTTATTTGACCATCAACTAATGTATCTAATTCATGTGTAATCCCAGACGTCTTTTGATTTTTAGCATATAAACCAATTAGTATTGCTTCATGTCCATCTTGGATTTTAAATTCATTTTTAACTGTAAACATCTAAACACCTCCAACTTATTTTCACCTTTTTATTATATACTTAGGGACACTAAATTTCATCGTAAAAGAATTCATTTTGCAGGCTAACGTAAATTCTTTTATAATAAAGGTACATCTGCGTGCACGACATGCTCTTTTTTAAAAAAGATAAAAATATCGTTGATAAAATAAAGAGAAAATCGTGTATTTTGACGAGAGGACGTAGTTTACATGGAGCTTTTTACGAATTTCCCCCTGTGGGCCGCACTTGCTGCCATTGGATTTGCGCAGTTTGTTAAGGTCCCCCTACATTTTATTGTGACCAAAAAAGTGGATTGGTCCCTGATTACGAGCACTGGTGGTATGCCAAGCTCCCATTCAGCTGCAGTAACAGCTTTAACAACTGGGATTGCCCTTGAACAAGGCGTAGGTTCTCCTTTTTTTGCGATTTCTACAGTATTTGCCGTTATCGTCATGTTTGATGCTTCCGGAGTTCGTAGACATGCTGGTGAACAAGCTACAGTTCTCAACCAACTGGTTGCGGATTTTCAAAAATTTGCTGAGGATGCAATGTTATGGCAAAAGCTCGATGGAGATAGAAAACGTAGTGAGTTAAAAGAATTACTAGGGCATAAGCCAATCGAAGTATTTTTTGGAGGTCTAACCGGGATCTTGTTAACATTAGTTCTTCATATACTGTAAACACCAAAATAGGCTAATCATTCCGATTAGCCTTTTAACTTTTTTCACCTAAAATTTGTTGACGGAATACCTGCATCGACTTATCCTCATTCATTGCTGCGATTTCTTCTTCCGATATTTTACCGTCACCCATTTTAAT
>NZ_JBALOX010000150.1:0-2881 GCF_036965165.1 Bacillus sp. JJ1521
TTACTAATATACTGTTAATGTCTAAGCGTTTTGGCATAGCTCTTCGCCCTCTTTCCTGAAGTTTTCAATCATCTGTAAAAAGTCGTTAAATAAGCTATTTGCATCGTCAGGGCCAGATGAAGCCTCTGGGTGGAATTGAACAGTAAATGCCGGATATTCTAAATGGCGTAATCCTTCTACTGTGTCATCGTTGAGAGCAATATGTGTAACTTCAAGTTTTGCTTTTTCTAGTGATTCTTTGTTCACTGAATAACCGTGATTTTGTGAAGTAATTGCAATTTTACCTGTTTTTAGGTCCTTTACTGGATGATTTGCACCCCTATGTCCAAATTTCATTTTTTCAGTATCTGCGCCATTTGCTAAGGCAAATAATTGATGTCCTAAGCACACTCCGAATAGTGGTACCTTCCCAAGAACTCCTTTAATCATCTCAATTGCTTCCAGAACGTCCTTTGGATCTCCAGGTCCGTTACTTAATAAAATGCCATCTGGGCTAAGGCGTAATATTTCTTCTGCTGTAGTATTGTATGGAACGACAATGACGTCACAGTCGCGTTTGTTTAATTCATGTAAGATACTATGCTTCATTCCGAAATCAACTAGAACGATGCGATGCCCTCTTCCCGGACTTGGGTATGCGCTAGATGTTGAAACATGTTTTACTTGGTCTGTTTGTAAAGTCATGTCGTTAAGTTGCTTTACAACATCATTTACATTGACATCCATCCCGCAAAGCGCACCCTTTAATGTTCCATATTGACGGATTTTTCTAGTAAGCATTCTAGTATCAATTCCAGAAAGACCCGGAATGTTTTTTGCTTTGAAATATTCGTCAAGACTAAATTGACTTCTAAAATTTGATGGGTGGTCACAAACTTCATTCACGATCAGCCCGCTAATTTTAGGATTAATAGACTCAAAATCATCTCTATTAATCCCGTAGTTCCCAACTAATGGATATGTTAATGTGACAATGTGTCCACAATTTGATGGGTCTGATATGATTTCCTGATATCCTGTCATACCCGTATTAAATATAACCTCACCTATGTTGTCGGTGTTACTTCCAAATCCATCACCGATAAATACTGTTCCATCTTCTAAAATAAGTTGTCGTTTCATGCTAGAACACTTCCTTTCTGCCAAACAATGCTGCCATTTACGATTGTCATGACTGGCCAACCTTTACATTCCCAGCCAACAAATGGTGTATTCTTTCCTTTTGATACGAAATTTTCGGTATCAATTGTTTCTTCTGCCTCTAAATCAATGACAGTTAAATCAGCTTTATTCCCAATTTCTAAGCTTCCAAATGGAAGATTAAAAGTGTTTGCAGGCTTACTCGTTAAAAAGTCTATTAATTGCTTTAATGTAATCTTATTTGTCTCGACAAAATGTGTATAAAGGAGTGGAAAAGCTGTCTCCAAACCGACGATACCAAATGGTGCTAAAGCCATTCCTTGTGCTTTTTCTTCACTTGCATGTGGAGCATGATCGGTAGCGATGAAATCGATTGTTCCATCAAGAAGTCCTTCAATGAGTGCTTCTAGATCCTCTTTTCCACGTAATGGAGGATTCATTTTATAATCTGTGTCAAGTCCAGGTATATCTTCATCACATAATAATAAATGATGTGGAGTAACCTCAGCCGTTACATGAATACCCGCACGCTTTGCATCTCTGATTACACGTACTGATTCCTTTGTGCTTACGTGGCATACATGATAGTGACAACCAGCAGCTTCAGCTAATAACACATCCCTTGCAATATGTACTGATTCGCATACAGAAGGAATTCCATTGATCCCGTGCTTTTTCGAGAATTCCCCCTCGTGAACAGCCCCTTTATTAATGAGAGTATTCTCTTCACAATGGGCAACGATCGGCATTTCAATTGCTGCCGCTTGCTTCATTGCTTCAAGCATCATTCCAGCTGATTGAATTCCAACACCGTCGTCAGTAAATGCGAATGCTCCAGCTTCCTTTAATGCTTTCATATCCGTTAGCTCCTGACCGAGCTCACGAATAGAGATTGACGCATATGGAAGGACATTAACATAAGCCGTATCCTTGATTCTTTGTTGTAGCCAGTTCATTTGCTCTACTGTATCTGGAACTGGTCTTGTATTTGGCATTGCCGCAATTGTTGTAAATCCGCCCTTTGCAGCTGCAAGGCTACCCGTTTCGATGGTTTCTTTATGTTCTCCTCCAGGCTCACGAAGGTGGACATGGACATCAACAAATCCAGCTGATACAAACATTCCTTCTACATCAATTACTTCACAATTGCTTTGGTCTAGATTTGCCCCAACAGCTTCGATTAGACCTTTCGTGATTTTAATATCTGCAGCTATTAGCTCACCATGTTCATTAAGAATTTCTGCGTTTTTTAGTAATGTGCTCATATTAAAATTCCTCCCTCTACCTGTTGTAAAACCCTTTTAAGTACAGCCATTCTTACAAATACACCATTTTCCATCTGCTTAAAAATTCTTGATTGTTGCGCTTCAACTAATTCATTTGCTATTTCAACTCCGCGATTAATCGGTGCTGGATGCATAATAATGGTGCCCTTTTTCAAGTTTTTGCCCCGCTTATTTGTTAAGCCAAATTTTTCGTGGTACTCTTCCTTCGTTAAATCCATCGAAAATTTATGACGCTCATGTTGAATACGAAGCAGCATGACGACATCAGCTTCTGCAAGCCCTGCATCAAGGTCAACATACATCCCATATGGGGTTGTTTGATCTTGCCATTCTAATGGTGCCGAAAAATATACGTTTGCACCTAGTCTTGTTAAGCTTTGTGCGTTGGAACGCGCTACCCTGCTATGTCGTATATCACCGACGATCAACACATTCAAATCTTTGAAACTATTAAA
>NZ_JBALOX010000151.1:0-6785 GCF_036965165.1 Bacillus sp. JJ1521
AATAGTGATTTTATTCCTTATAATTAAGAAAAAGTTCAATGTTTATACAAGTTTATTTTTCTTTTTAACTAATATTCAGTGTTATAATAATAATAGAAAGACCATTTCTAAATTTAGGGGGCATTAAAATGCTAGTTACCTATAAAAAAGTCCTTGTCGCTGTTGATGGTTCTAAGGAAGCAGAATGGGCTTTTAAAAAAGCAATCGATATTTGTAAGCAGTATCACTCAGAACTCATTATTACTCATGTGATTGACTTAAAACAATTTGCAGCAATAGGCGCATACCATCAAAATCTATCAGAGCAAGCTGAAAAATTCGGAAATGAATTACTTCATCGGTATGAGCAAATTGCCGAAGAATCTGGTATTGAAGATATTGAAACAATCTTAGAATATGGATCTCCCAAAATAAAAATTGCAAAAGAAATTGCCCCAAAACATCATGTTGATTTAATCATTTGTGGTGCTACTGGTCTTAACGTTGTCGAACGTTTCCTATTAGGCAGTGTTTCTGAAAACATCACTCGCTATGCAAAATGTGATGTCATGGTTGTTCGAACAGAAAAGGACCTTTAAGATAGAAAACAAAAAATCGTGAACAATCACGATTTTTTTGTTTGTTTTATTTTTTGTAAAACCTTATATACTTCTTCAAATCCTGTTCCTCCTGCACTCGTACGACGGGCTACGGCAGTTGCAGGTAATAATACTTCATAAATATCTTCTTCAAAAAGTGAAGATGACTCTTTGAACACATCAAGTGGCAAATCACCTAAGAAAAAGCCACGTTCAATACAGGTTAACACTAGTTTTCCAACCACTTCATGGGCCTCTCTAAACGGTAGTCCCTTTGAAGCTAAATAATCGGCAAGCTCGGTCGCATTGGAGAAATCTTTTTTAACAGCTGTTGCCATCACTTCTGTCTTCACTTTCATAGTTGACACCATTCCAGCAAAAATCTTCAAGGATCCTTTTACCGTCTTCACTGTATCAAACATGCCTTCTTTGTCCTCTTGCATATCTTTGTTATACGCAAGCGGTGTTCCTTTAAGGACAGTTAATAAACCGAAGAGATTTCCATAAACCCTTCCTGTTTTACCACGGATTAGTTCAGCCATATCTGGATTCTTCTTTTGTGGCATAATACTGCTTCCCGTTGCAAAAGCATCATCCATTTCAATAAAGTTAAATTCCTGTGAGGACCAAAGAATTAACTCTTCACAAAAACGCGACAGATGCATCATAATCATCGAGCTATTGCTTAAAAACTCAACGATAAAATCCCGGTCACTCACGGCATCAATACTATTTTCATAGATTTTGTCAAAGCCTAACAACTCTGCGCTGTAGTAACGGTCAATCGGGAAAGTAGTACCAGCTAAGGCACCAGCCCCTAATGGAGACATATTGATTCTTTTTAACGAGTCTGTTAAACGTTCCTTATCGCGTTCAAGCATCCAATAATAAGCTAACAAATGATGAGCAAATGAAATAGGCTGTGCTCGCTGTAAATGTGTATACCCAGGTGCTATCGTTTCGACATGTTGTTCTGCTTGTTCCACGATTGCGCCTTGCAGTTCGTCAACAAGTTCTATGATTTCATCTACTTGTTGTCGTAAGTATAAATGCATATCTGTGGCAACCTGGTCATTCCTGCTTCGGCCAGTATGAAGCTTACCACCGACCTGCCCAATCTCATCTATCAGCATTTTTTCGATATTTAAATGAATATCTTCATTCGCAACCGTGAATTTTAATTCATCATTTTTTGCTTTTTCTAATAGGGTAAGTAGCCCAGACTTAATGGTATCTGCTTCTTCCATAGTAACGATTCCGCATTTACCAAGCATTGTAACATGGGCAATGCTTCCTTCAATATCTTCCTTCACCAACTGCTGATCAAAGGAGATCGATGCACCGAATTCATCTACCCATTGTTCGGCACTTTTGGTGAATCTTCCTCCCCAAAGCTTTTTCATACTCCAACCTTCTTACTATTGTTTACGATGCTATTCACTTTTGTTGGTAAGCCCCAAAGTGAGATAAAGCCAACCGCTGCATTATGATCAAATTCATCATCAGAAGTATAAGTAGCAAGCTTTTCATCGTATAATGAATTGTCTGATTTACGTCCTTCGACAATGGCATGACCTTTAAAGAGTTTTACACGCACTGTTCCATTGACATTCTTTTGTGTTTCTTTTAGGAAACCAAGTAATGCATCCTTTAATGGTGAGAACCATAGACCATTGTAAATTAATTCAGTAAGCTTTTGCTCAATGACTGGTTTGAAATGTGCCACTTCTTTTACAAGTGTAAGGTCTTCAAGTTCCTTATGCGCTGTAATTAAAGTCATCGCACCAGGGCATTCATATACTTCACGAGATTTAATACCAACAAGGCGGTTTTCCACATGGTCGATACGGCCTACTCCGTGTTTTCCTGCAATTTGGTTTAATTCAAGAATTAATTCAGCTAATGTATATTGCTGACCATTAATTGTTTTTGGTACACCTTGCTCAAAATCAATTTCAATAATGTCAGGTGTATTTGGAGTTTCTTCAAGGGCTGCTGTTAATTCATATGCATCCGCTGGTGGTGCAGCCCAAGGATCTTCTAAAATACCACACTCATTACTACGTCCCCAAAGGTTTTGGTCTATGGAGAATGGGCTATCTAAATTGATAGGAATCGGAATATTATTCTGTTTTGCATATTCGATTTCCTCTTCACGAGACCAGCTCCATTCACGAACAGGTGCCAGAACTTCTAGATCTGGATTTAATGCTTTAATTGAAACCTCAAAGCGAACTTGGTCATTTCCTTTTCCAGTACAGCCATGTGCAACTGCAACTGCATTTTCTTGTTCGGCGACTTCAACAAGCTTTTGCGCGATAAGCGGACGAGATAATGCAGATACTAACGGATATTTTCCTTCGTAAAGCGTATGAGCCTGTAAAGCTGCAAGGGCATATTCATTTGCAAATTCTTCCTTCGCATCAATCACATATGAAGATACAGCTCCAACTGTAATTGCTTTTTCTTTAATAAACTCTAGATCTTTTCCTTCACCTACATCTAAACAGCAAGCAACGACTTCATACCCTTGCTCCTGTAACCATTTAACAGCAACACTTGTATCTAGACCACCTGAATATGCTAAAACAACTTTCTTTTTGCTCATGTTGTATCTTCCTTTCGAATAATAATTCATATACTTTTATATTTATACATTTATAATGTATAACTTTAGCAACTCTTTCTACTTTTTTCAATAGTAAAATGAAGAAAAATTAAAAAACTTTTTTCATAGATATAAAACTAAGAGTATTATAGAATTAGAGCAAGATCTACTAGGGGTGGTATCAATGGGTGATTATTTTCATTTTGATGAACGACTCGGGCTCCTTCTTCCATATATAGAAAAGGATTGGGAGGATTATAAAGAGGAAACGCAGCAGTATATATTATTCAAATGGGAAAAAATCAGGGGACATATCCCTGATCGAATTGCAGAGATTGAGGAAATTATTAATCAAAAACAAGAACAGCTCGGCAATGAGCTTAATTTTGAACGTTCCTGTGAACTAAACAATGAAATATCAGAATGTGCCTCCATCATCAATGACTTATGGATTTGGTACAGAATGAACCAAGGAATATCAAAGAAAATCCATCAATAAGAAAAGTGCAAGGCGCCCAATTCCAGCTAAGGCAGGCACGTCCTGTGCCTAACGCTAGAATCATTGCCGTCCTGGTAGAGGCGACAAGCATAAGACGTGCGCTGACAGAAGGTGTATTTTACCTTCCGAAGCGATTGGCTTAGAACAGAGAGCCGGTGTCTTCTTGAACTAGACATAGAAAAGGTCTAATCTTACAGATGATTAGACCTTTTTAATATCCTTTTTTATTTCACTGACAATGTGGCCAAGTTCCGGCAAGATTAATTTATTCAAAGCAAGCTTTACAGCCCCAGATGAGCCCGGTGTTGAAAAAATCGCCGTATCGTTACTAACCCCCGCGATTGCTCTAGAAAGAATGGCCGCTGAGCCGATATCCTCCGTATAGCTAAGCATTCGAAACAATTCCCCGAAACCGACTATTTCCTTATCCAATAATTTAGAAACTGTCTCAATTGTAACATCGCGTTTTGCAATGCCAGTTCCTCCATTTGTTAAAACAACATCAATTCCTTCTTGTTCGCAGCCTTCACGTATAGCTTTTTCAATATATGATTCTTCATCTTTTACAATTATATGTTCTAAAACTTTATAGCCATTTTCCTCAAGAAGTGTAATCATAAGTTGACCACTTTTATCGGTTTCTTTTGTTCTAGTATCGCTTATTGTAATGACTTTACATGTGACAGAGGACGGTGTTGCTTGTTTATGTTCTTGGACACTCATATCTTATGACTCCTTTTCCTGCAAAAAGCGAAAACGGTAATAATTATGGGCAAAATCACTGACCTGTCTTGTTAATTGATAATTCATACCAGCACCAATTGCCATACTGATAAGAGGAATTCCTTGGATCATACGCTTCCTTAGTATTGTAATTGCGACTGCTTTTACAATATGCTTTAATGGCAACTCTAGCCAAGTTTCATCGGTTAGCTCTTCTGATCCATTGTAAAAATATTGGTTTTGATTAAACCCATCAGCATCCCTAGTAAGATCATCCCATCCCTGATAGCGCATGCGTTTGGGCAATGTAGCGGCATGAAATACCTTTAAAGATGTCATCATTTCATATGGTGTATTTACTTCATATCCATATGTCATCGCAATTAATTGGACAACACGAAGATTAAGGATCGTAATCGCAGGTATATCCGTTCCAAGTAGCAGAAGTCCCCCAGTACCAGACAGGCCCCCGTGTGCAAATGAATAAAGGCGATGCTTTGCTATCTGATTTTCAGTTAGGTATGAAAGTTCATCAATTTTGAGTTCTTTCAAATCAGTTATATCGTCAATATCCTGGTTAAAAATTCGTGCCGAACGGATCAGCCGTTCTCTTGCGTCCACTTGAAATTGAGATCCTTGAAGAATCGCATGTAAATGAAATAGCCAATTATCTAGTTTTGAAAAGAACTCGGTCCGGACATTCTCAGGAATAAGACTTAATGAGTTTTCAAGCCATTTGTCATAGGTCATTTCAAAATCAGTTTGTTCATGGAGCATTTGATTTGACCATTTTTCAATTTCAGTTAATACTTGTAGCTCTCGTTCTGTAAAACCCATATTCATCCTCCGTTTCCAACTTTCACTATGGGTATTATACCATAATGTGAATATAGGTAATAAAAAAGACAAACCCATTAAGAGTTTGTCCATCATGCTTTATTTTGTTAAACGCATTACATCGCGTGCAATCATTACTTCTTCATTCGTTGGGATGATAATGACTTTTACTGGTGAATGTGGGTAGTTAACAAATGCTTCCTTCCCTCTCACTTTGTTTAAAGCTGGATCCCAGTATACACCCATGAATTCTAAACCGGTTAATACTCTTGCACGGATGGTGTCACTGTTTTCACCAATTCCTGCTGTAAAGATGATTGCGTCTATACCGTGCATACGAGCTGCGTATGAACCAATGTATTTGTGAATTCTACTTCCAAATACGTCGAGAGCTAATTGTGCACGGATGTTGCCTTCGTCTGCTTTCTCCTGAATATCACGAAGATCGCTTGAGAATCCGGAAACACCAAGCATTCCACTTTCTTTGTTTAACACATCTAAAACTTCGTCAGCTGTTTTCCCTGTTTTCTCCATGATAAACGGAATTAATGCAGGGTCAATATTACCAGAACGTGTTCCCATTGTTACACCAGCCAGTGGTGTAAAGCCCATGGATGTATCGATCGATTTTCCGCCTTCAATTGCAGCAATACTCGCACCATTTCCGAGGTGACAAGATAATAACCGAAGCTCTTCTAAAGGTCTGCCAAGAAGCTCAGCTGCGCGTTGTGATACATATTTATGGGATGTTCCGTGGAAACCATATTTTCTAATTCCATAATCTTTATAATAATTATATGGAAGACTGTATAAAAATGACTTTTCAGGCATTGTTTGATGGAAGGCTGTGTCGAATACAGCTACAGCTGGAACATTCGGCAATACTTCATGAAATGCTTTGATTCCCGTAACATTGGCTGGGTTATGCAATGGTGCCAATTCCGATAGCTTGTCAATCTCTGCCAAAACCTCATCTGTTATAATAACTGAATCAGCGAATGTCTCTCCGCCGTGTACAACCCGATGCCCGATTCCTTCAATTTCATCTAAAGATTTAATGATCCCATATTCAGTTAGTTTTTCTAAAAGTATTTTTACAGCAACCGCATGATCGGGAAGTTCAATTTCTGTTGTTTGTTTTTCATCGTTGACATAGATTGTAAAAACACCTTTATCAAGACCAATTCGTTCAAAGATCCCCTTTGTAATAACGTCCTCATTCGGCATTTCAAATAGTTGAAATTTTAACGAAGAACTTCCTGCATTTATGGCAATGATTTTCGACATATCGTCCGCTCCTTTGTTTATATCACTTTTATATGTAAATTTTCGTTCTACATTATTCTATGCAAAACGACAGGGTTTCATAGATGCCTTATTCATTTAAACATCGGTGTAAAAACATTTCAAGGAGTATGCTGATTTGGTACCGTTTTCGCCATAAAGTTCCTATATTCAGATAATAGAAAGCGCTATAATTAACAAATGTGCAAGCGCCTCGACAGAGGAACATCGACTAACTACTGCCACGTCCTGTGGC
>NZ_JBALOX010000151.1:6869-7540 GCF_036965165.1 Bacillus sp. JJ1521
TTTGACCTTCTTGACGGAACGGGTTATGAGCTCGAGGGGTTATGCGCTGGAACTAGACGCAGAAAAAAAGAGATCCAAATTGGATCTCTCATTCATCAATTATCGTTTATTTCATGTTTCTGTTGCTTAAACCAATCATCGATTTGCTTAATAATTCCTGCCATGGCTGTCTGATTTGAAAACTTTGGTAGGTTGGCAAGAAGGGCTTGCTTTGGCGCTTTCACTTCGGGTCCTTTTTTTTGGATAATAAAAATACTTTTTGCCGCATTTTCATTTTTAAACAAGGATAGTGGTAGCTGAATCATTCCTTGAATGACCGAATGCTCTTTAAGAAACGAATTTAATTCCTTTGCATACTCACTTGTAAATAAGTGATTTGGCACTAGGAAAAATAAATAGCCACCCGCTTTTGTATATTTAAGGCTTTGTTCAATAAAAAGATGGTGGGCATAAGAGTGACCTTCTTTAGCGTGAAGTTCAAAGCTAGCTGCCCCTACATCATTTGGATAATAACCTACAGGCAAATCACTGACTACTACGTCCATAGGTTCTATGTATAGTGGCTCAAGACTATCTTGGTTATAAAATTGAATGGTATGCTGCTGTAAATTCGCACTAACATATGCCACTTTGACTAAAAGGTCATCAACATCAATCCCATAGCTTTTAAT
>NZ_JBALOX010000151.1:7600-7892 GCF_036965165.1 Bacillus sp. JJ1521
CCTTTTAAGGCGGCAAGCTGGTATGCCTTGCGAATTTCTTCTGCTGAATACTGGTCTAGCTTGATTTGGGTGTATTCTTTTTGAATGCGCTTTTTCGATAGTTCACTTAATTCTTCCTGGAGGATTGTGTTTTGGAATAGGTTTTCTCCTGTTTCCGCGACTGCTTCCAGGTATGTACATGATAATTCTTCCTTTAGAATTGTTGCTGTATTATCGATAACCGTAAATAGTTTTTCAACTGCAGATATTTGTGCCATAGTTAAAACTCCTTTTTCTAACTAAATCAAATGCG
>NZ_JBALOX010000151.1:8066-8210 GCF_036965165.1 Bacillus sp. JJ1521
CGGAGGCTTTAACTTTATGGGACATAAAGTCAATATCCCTTTATTGTAAAAGAAATTTCATTCCAGTTCAATAAGGTTAAAAAAAGAACCCCAATCTCGATTGGGATTCTCGTTACTTTACTATTGTTGTCTAGCTCCAGCGCC
>NZ_JBALOX010000152.1:0-10868 GCF_036965165.1 Bacillus sp. JJ1521
CGCCAAGGGCGCATTTGATTAGGGGGATGCAGTGTCATATGAGAAGAAATAGAAGAAAACGAAAATCAGTCAGCATCACAAAATATCTCATCAGTTTACTTATTTTATTACTTGTTCCATTAGGTGTTTATTTCACACTAAATAATGTAAAAGCAAATTCTGTAACAAAAGACTACATTGCTCATAATCATGATTTTAAAAAGACTGAGCAAGAATTTAAGCCATTTACAACATCAATGACACTTGCTGCAATTGGGGATATTTTAATTCATTCTGTTGTGTATAATGCTGCAAACATAGGGAATGGATATGATTTCAAACCAATGATTGCGAATGTTAAGGATTTACTTGAAAATGCGGACCTTACAATTGCCAATCAGGAAACGATTCTTGGTGGAACTGAAATCGGATTATCAACCTATCCTAGCTTTAACAGCCCTTTTGAGGTTGCTGATGCGTTTAAGGATGCAGGTGTTGATATTGTTTCCATAGCGAACAACCATACGCTTGATCGTGGCGAAAAGGCAATTATAAGCGCAACCAATTATTTAAATAAAATTGAAATGGAATATACAGGCGGCTATCAGAGCCCTGAGGATAAAAGTAATATCCGTGTGTTAAATCGAAATGGAATTAGCATTGCATTCCTTTCCTACACTTATGGTACAAATGGCATACCTGTACCAGAAGGAAAAGACTATCTCGTAAACTTAATTGATATGGAATTGATTAAAAAGGACATCAAAGCGGCAAAGGAAGTAGCCGATGTTGTTTCGGTTAGCATGCACTGGGGAAATGAGTATCAATTATTCCCAAATGATGCTCAAAAACAACTTGCTCAGCAGCTTGCAGATGAAGGTGTTGACCTTATTATCGGTCACCACCCTCATGTATTACAACCAATGGATTGGTTAACAGGTAAAAATGGAAATCAAACATTTGTGGTTTACTCACTTGGCAATTTCTTATCAGGACAAATACGGGATTATAAAGATATTGGCGGGGTTTTACAAGTGGAAATTGTCAAAGAGGTAAAATCAAAGAATGAAACCATCATTCGAGTTGAAAACCCACAATTCACACCAACTTTTGTATCAAACAGTAACTATAAAAACTTTAAAGTTGTACCACTTCAAAACGCAGATAACTTTGGGTTAAGCAATGCATCTAGTAAATATGAAGAAATGACTCACCATATGAATCAATGGCTGGACACAGCACAATAACTTAAAAAACAAAAACAAGGCACATCTAGGATATGCCTTGTTTTTTCTATTCTTCCCTCTTTTTAGCATTTTCGTATGCAGCGTGCCAGTCAGGATAATGTTTCCGAATTGATGTCGGACGGAAGGATTCTTTTTTAACACAAACATGTGAAGATGTCGCATTAACAGAAACTTCACCATTTGGCCTTGTAATTTGATATCCGTAAATGACGCGGAGACCATCATAATAATCAATCCACGTACTGACTAAAGCCGTTTCCCCATATCTTAATGGTTTTTTATAGGAAACCTCAAGGTCAATAACAGGAGAAATAATACCATCGCTCTCCATTGCTGCATAGCTAAAACCTAAATCCTTAATAAGCTGTGTTCTCCCTAATTCCATCCAAACTAAATAATTTGCATGATAGACGACACCCATTTGATCTGTTTCCGCATATCGTACTTCGACTTCCTTCTTTGAAATGAGCAATTCGGACCTCTCCCTACTCTAAATTTAAGTGTATTTTATACAAATATAGTATCACAATGGAAAAGTCCTTTAAAATGAAACGAATTTATGTATCATTAAAAAAGAGTATGCCTATTAACAGGCATACCCCCACGATGTTATTGTTTATACCCATTTTCACGAGCTGATGCCTCGTCTTGAATCTCTGCTTGCATTGCTTCAATTGACTCCTTGCGACGTTCATTTTTTGCTTGAATTCTCTGTTTATCTTGTTCATTCGAAAATTGCATCGTTTCTTGTGCGTCCTCAATGTTATCCATCGTGTTTTGAACCATGTCCTGTAGCTTTTCTACATTATCACTTCGATCGTCTGGTTTAGGTCTATTTTGTGTCATACTTATTCCTCCTATGTAATGTGATACACCTCTATTTTGCTTCAAATATAAAAAATTATTTCTTTAATGAAAGAGGATTCACATGTAAAAAAAGGATATTATTGATACAAAAAATAAAAGGACGTAGTTAAAACGCCCTTTTATTTAGTGAAATACGATTATTCACCTTTTGTTTGCATAACCTGAGCATGCTTCCCAGATTTGTCCTGCATCTTCTTCCCTTTATTTCCACCAAATCCACGTGGTTGTGTTCCAATTTGGTTAGGTTTAAATTTTTCATGGTCTTTTTGTGGCATTTTAATACTCCCTCCTCCTTTTCATTATCACCGTTAGCAGGCATTCTCATGTAAAAAGAGAAGTGGAGATTTTATCCATGTCAAAGATTTGATGGAAAATCTACTCAGCTTTTTCTAATCTTTTTTGTTCTAGTCTCGCCTCAATACGATCCATCGCTTCTTGGTCCTTTAACAACTCTTGCTTGTTTTCTTTAACCAAATCGGCGAATGTTACCTTTCTAACTTTTCTCAATTTTCTCACCTTCCTCTATCTACTATTGTAATAGTAATTATCACCAAACAACGCTCTAATTATTACAAATTTTCGAAAATTTATTTAAAAATTTCAATAATGTCGGTTTTTGTTGAAAAATAGACACAAAAAAGAACCAATTAAATTAAATATTGGTTCTTCTTGTTATTTTAATTTATTGACCTTGCTCTTGAGCATATCTAAATCTTTTATTTGTCCTCTGATATTATCATTAATCGTACCATCGGAATTAATAAAAAACGTCTCTGGCAGTCCTAATACCTTATAATCACTGCTTGCTTGGTTTTTAGGATCCATTAGAAGTGGAAAGGTATATCCTTTTCCTTCAACAAATTTATGTGCATTTTCAGCTTTTACTTCGGAAGCGGTCATATTAACAGCTAATACTTCAATATCATCGCTTTTTGTTTCATAAAATGCTTGAATTTCTGGCATTTCCTCTCTGCATGGCTTACACCATGATGCCCAGAAGTTCACAACCACCTTTTTCCCTTTCAAATCGGATAAACGAATTGTCTCGTTTTCATCATTTAATAATTGAAGTTCAAAATCAGGTGCCATATTTCCAACTTCTATACCAGTTACCCCTCTTTTTTGGTCTTGAACAAATTCAAGAACTGCATAACCCACTAAGCCTATTAAAACAAGTGCAATTACAATTTTTTTAACCATTTGAATCCTCCGTATAAAATTCAGCAAAATCAAATGTATCCATATTAACATTATACCTATTTAACCATAAAAAAGGACAAATTTAAAAGGCAGTTTTGTGAATTTCACAAAACTGCCCTCAAATAAGGGATATTAACCCTTCATTTTTTCACGAAGTACCATTTGTAGGATACCGCCGTGACGGTAGTAATCAATTTCAACTTCACTGTCGAAACGAACAAGTACTTCAAATTCTTTCTTGTTTCCTTCTTCGTCGGTTGCAGTTACTTTTACATAGTCACGAGGTCTAACATTTTCATCAATTTGAACTTCGATTGCTTCTTTACCAGTCAGCCCAAGAGATTCTGCATTTTCACCTTGCTTGAATTGTAATGGTAATACACCCATTAATACAAGGTTACTACGGTGAATACGCTCGAAGCTTTCAGCAATAACAGTCTTAATGCCAAGAAGGTTTGTACCTTTAGCCGCCCAGTCACGAGATGATCCCATACCATAGTCGTTACCAGCGATAACTGCTAGGCCAGTTCCATCTTTCTTGTATTTCATACATGCATCATAGATAGACATTACTTCTTCTGTCGGCCAGTAAGTAGTCCATCCACCTTCTGTACCAGGAGCGATTTGGTTACGAATACGGATATTCGCAAAAGTTCCTCTTGTCATAACACGGTCATTACCACGGCGTGAACCATATGAGTTGAATTCACGAGGTGTAACCCCATTTTCCTGAAGGAATTTACCTGCTGGTGTATCTTTACCAATTGAACCTGCAGGTGAAATGTGGTCAGTTGTTACGGAATCTCCGAATTTACCAACTACACGTAAACCTGTAAGTGGCTTAACTTCACCTGGATCTTTAGATAAGCCTTCAAAGAATGGTGGGTTTTGGATATATGTTGAATCTTCATCCCACACATAAAGTGCTTCGTCAGTGCTTTCAATTTCGTTCCAACGCTCGTTATCATCAAATACACGCTTGTATTCTTTTCTGAATAGCTCAGGTGTAACAGTCTTTTTAACTTCTTCTTTAACTTCTTCAGCTGAAGGCCAAATGTCATTAAAGAATACATCGTTGCCGTCTTTATCTTTACCGATAGGTTCTTTTTGAAGGTCGATATCAACAGTACCAGCTAATGCATATGCCACTACAAGTGGTGGTGATGCAAGGTAGTTACCTTTAACTAGTGGGTGAATACGTCCTTCAAAGTTACGGTTACCAGAAAGAACAGATGTAATCACTAGGTCATTTTCAGCAACTGCTTTTTCAATTTCAGGAGCTAATGGACCTGAGTTACCGATACATGTTGTACATCCGTACCCTACTGTACTAAAGCCAAGCTTTTCAAGGTAAGGAAGTAAACCTGAATCCTCTAAATAACCTGTAACAACCTTAGAACCAGGTGCTAAAGATGTTTTTACAAATTTAGGAACCTCTAGACCTTTTTCAACTGCTTTCTTCGCTACTAGACCAGCACCAAGCATAACATATGGGTTTGAAGTATTTGTACAGCTTGTAATCGCAGCGATTGCGATATCACCTGTCTTCATTTGTACTTCTTCACCATCGTTGAAATTTACGGTAATTTCCTTGTTAATTTCTTCAGGAGTTAAACCGTAACCTTGGTTTCCAGTTGCAGTTAATGCAGTATGGTAAGCTTCTTTCATTTTTGAAAGTGGAATTAAATCTTGTGGACGCTTAGGACCAGAAAGATTTGCTTCAATTTCAGAAAGATCGATTTCAACAACGTCTGTGAAAATTGGATCTTCTGAATCAGCTGTATAGAATAAGCCGTTAGCCTTACTGTATTCTTCTACTACTTTAATTTGCTCTTCGTCACGGCCAGTTAAACGAAGATATTCTAATGCTTCTCCGTCTACAGGGAAGAATCCACATGTTGCACCGTATTCTGGTGCCATGTTAGAGATTGTTGCACGGTCAGCAAGTGGAAGTTGAGAAACTCCAGGACCGAAGAACTCAACAAACTTACCAACAACGCCTTTTTGACGTAATACTTGAGTTACTTTAAGTGCTAAGTCGGTAGCAGTTGTACCATTAGGTAATGTACCAACTAGTTTAACACCGATAACTTCAGGTACTGGGAAATAAGATGGCTGTCCAAGCATTCCTGCTTCAGCTTCAATTCCTCCAACACCCCAACCAAGTACACCGATACCGTTGATCATAGTAGTATGTGAGTCAGTACCTACAAGTGTATCTGGGAATGCTTCGAATTCACCGTTTTCACCTTCAACTGCATGAACAACATTTGCTAAGTATTCAAGGTTAACTTGGTGAACAATACCAGTTGCTGGTGGTACAGCACGGTAGTTATCAAATGCTTTTGTAGCCCAGCTTAAGAACTTATAACGCTCAGCATTACGTTCGAATTCCAGATCCATATTGAATTTTAGTGCATCTAGTGTACCTGCTCTGTCAACTTGTACAGAGTGGTCAATTACTAAATCTACTGGGATTTCCGGGTTGATTTTTTGTGGGTCTCCACCCATGTCAGCCATTGCCTTACGAAGTGAAGCTAAATCAACTACAGCTGGTACCCCAGTGAAGTCTTGAAGAATTACACGTGAAGGCTTAAATGGAACATCAACCTCTTGTAATCCATCAGTTCCCCATTTTGCTAAGTTTTCAACATGCTCTTTTGTAATTACTCTTCCATCAACTTGACGTAGTACAGATTCCAATAGAACCTTAATGGAATATGGCAATTTTGAAACGTTACCAATTTTCGCATCTTCTAATGCTTGTAAGCTATAATAGTTATACTTTTTGCCGTTTGCTTCGAAAGAAGAACGTGCATTAAATACATCATGCTTTGCCATATGTATACCCCCTTTGTTTAAATTTAACGCAATTTTACACAATTGTCGAAATTTAAGAGATTATAAAACTCTCCCCATTAATTTCTCTCAATACATATACTAATATAACTATATACATAAGTAAATAACAAGATTGTTATTATACTCTATAAGTTTTCCTTATCATCATGAAGGATAATTTGGTGAAATAAGAATAAAATAAGGTCGGAGGTGAAATTAATGTCGAAACGCAAAGCAAATCATGTACGACCAGGAATGAATGATGCAAGTGCTCAAGGTGTTGGAGCGGGATATAATGAAGAATTTGCAAATGAGCCATTAACGGCGGAACAACGTCAAAATAATAAAAAGCGCAAGAAAAATCAGTGACAAACCAGGATGGCCCGCAAATTGCGGGCTTGTTTTTTAATCGTTTACTTCATTCATGATGGATTGTAAATCCTGCTGAAATTGCTGCAGTTGAGATTTTTGGTGCTCTGATGCCACTTCCAACGCATTTTCAATTTGTTGATAAGCTTCATCAACCTCATTTTTCAATCGTTTTAGATGAACACCATAATCCGGATCATTGCTGACGATATTTGCATAAAGATCTCTTGCTTCCTCGGTCCCTTGTTGTGCAGCTTGGAAAGCCTGCTGTTTATTCTTATGATACGGCATTTTTTCAACTCCCTTAAGGTAATTCGTGCAATTATAGCTTACCTTTTTTCCAAAAAATCATTCGGTCGCTATCGCATAAAAAAGTGGAAAAACACTATCCTAAGACATATAAGGGGGGATAAAAACATGGCAGAAAAAAATACATTCAAAGATATTAGAGCAAACGGCGGTCAAAACGCTGGGAGTCAACCACAACCATTGAGTGGTTCGAAAAAAGTAAAAAACCGCAACCACTCAAGGCAAAAACATAACCAAGGACATGATATGTAAAATTAAGAAAAGCGCAAGGCGCCCGCTCATCGGCGACAAGCACAAGAAAAGCGCTGACAGAAGGCGTTCTTTGCCTTCCGAAGTGATTGGCTTGTGACCTCGAGCCGATGGCGCCTGGAGCTAGACATCGAAAACAACATTAAGAACTTCCAGCTCTTCATCCTATAAGCGTAAAGGCTTTTACAATTTCTTGCATTTCTTCATTTCCAATTGTCCGAAAATCAAGAATGACTTCGTTCTTTTTAATCCGTACAATTATTGGTGTTTCGTGATTACGTAGCTCTGAAGCTACAAGCTCTGCGGACATATGAGAATGAGTAATACAAACTACATAAGTTGGCACCTCAACTCCAGGCATTGTTCCGCCACCGATCGGTGAACTATCCTCTTTTATTTCGATAGTAAATTGATTTGTTTTTTCTAATAATCGTTTATTAAAAAGATGACAGCGTTCCATTATCTCCTCTTTTGGGGCTATAATGTCTCGTATAGTAGGTATTTCATTATACTTTCCTTTCAAATAGGAAAGCAATGTTGCTTCAAGGGCCGCATATGTCATTTTATCAACACGTAAAACTCGAGCAAGCTGATGTTTTTTTAATTGATCTATCAACTCTTTCTTCCCAACGATTATCCCCGCTTGTGGTCCCCCTAGCAGCTTATCCCCACTAAACGAAACTAGATCAACACCTTGTTCCAATATTTCTTTTATAACAGGCTCATCCCCAATCCCATGCTTGGTAAAATCGTACAAAACCCCACTTCCTAGATCTTCATAAATAACAAGACCTCCTTTTTTTTCCTTTAATGGAACCAATTCAGAAACCTCAACCGTTTTCGTAAATCCAATGGTCTTGAAGTTGCTTGTATGTACCTTTAGAATCATTGCCGTTTCCTCTGTTATGGCATTCTCATAATCTTTTAGGTGTGTTTTATTGGTTGTGCCTATCTCAACGAGCTTTGCGCCACTTTCCTCCATGATTGCAGATATGCGAAATGAGCCACCTATCTCCACTAATTGCCCGCGCGAAACAATCACTTCTTGATTTTTTGCTAAAGCACGTAAAACAATATAGACAGCTGCAGCATTATTGTTAACAACCATTGCACTCTCAGCACCTGTTAACTCCACAAGAAGGGATTCTACGATGGAGTGGCGTGAACCCCTCTTCCCGTCGCCAATATTATATTCTAAATTAGAATAACCTTTTGAAATATCAACCACATGTTGAAGGGCTTGGTCACTTAGCCTTGCTCGTCCTAAATTTGTATGTAAAACCGTACCAGTTGCATTGATTGTTTTTGTTAAGTAGTATTTTGTTCTTTTAACTAGCTCTTCTTCCACCTTTTTAAAGATGAAATCCATCATTTCTTCCTTTGAAGTTATCTCTTTAACCGAAACCCCAAGAATGATATCATCTCGAATCTGATTGACTACATCCCGTAATAGGTTTGTCATATAATCCTTTTCCACATGATGAAGGGTTTGATATTTTCCAAAGGATGGATGGGCTTGTAGTTCATATATGGCTGGTAGTAGCTTTAATATTTTTTTCATGCCGAAACCTCCACAACAGCTTTGCATATGTATGTCTATTTTTACATATTTGGACCTAATTTCACAACAGATTGTACCATTTCTACGTTTTCATTATCACGAACAGCTCCCCATTTGAATACCTTAGATATAGAATTATATGGAGGTTCAAAACATGAATAATTTCGATAATTCAAATCCCCTTTCCTTAAATGGACTGGAGGACTGGATGAAACAATTCCTTGAAGACCCGTATCTTTTAGATGATTATCAATTTCGAGTTGATTTGTTTGAAACACAAAATGAGTACATTATCGAGGCAGAATTATCAGGATATCTGCCCGAGCAAATCCGACTGAATGTTAAAAACGACACCTTCCATATCAGGCTAACAGATCGCGAAAAATCTTCAAATGATACAATCTTAACCGAAAGAATCGTTACTCTTCCTTTCGAATTAGAAAAAAAGAAAATAAAAGCACTATTTCGAAATGAAATTCTCGAAATTTATATCAAAAAAAATAGCAAACGAAAAAAGAGGAAAAGCCAGATAAAAATAAAAGTCCTGTAATAGCTACAGGACCCTTTCTAATTTGAGATTTCTTCAAAATTTGTTATTGTGGTTCCGGGAAAATAAAATTGAATGATGTCTTCATATTTTTTCCCTTTATCCCCCATAATACTTGCTCCCCATTGACTCATTCCAACTCCATGTCCATAGCCTCTTCCCTTCATCACATATTTCGTATCATCAGAATCAAGTGAGTCAATATAATAGCTTTTGAAAATAGTAGCACCAATCATCGGTCGAATGCGATTCAGGTTCACATTTTCAAGCGTAATATTCCCTAACAGCACTGTCCCATCAAGCAATCTTTGTAAAAATTCTACTTCAAATGAACCTGTCATCGAGCGGTTCGATTTGTATTTTTTTGCATGTATTTCGAATTTGGGGATTGAAAGAATAGCAATATCTCCTGGAAACCCTTGGCGATTAATAGACCGCTTCATGACAGCTGTAATTTCTTTGTCCTTTTCCTGGAGCCCGTCCCATGCGTTAATAGATTCCCAATCAATTTCTTCAAGGTTTATTTGTGTTTTTGATAGTGTAAATTCCCAAGGGTGGATTGGATCGAATGGATCTTCTTTGATTGGATAGAATGACCTACTGTCTCCTCCCCACACATGTTTATTATTCTCTGTCATTCCACCATTGCTCGCAGAATAAAAAGCATCGATTAACTTATTATTATGGGTAATTACTTGACCCTTGGTAGCCTCAACAGCCTTTGTTGTCCGCACATTCCAAGCATATCCGCCATACACCTGATAGAATGTTGTATCATCCATATCTTCTTTAAGATGGGATACTGCATACGTTCTTGCTGCAAGTGCTTGAGCCTTTAAGGCCTCGATATTCCAAGTTGGAAAAACCTCGAGTGGGACAACTCCTTTTAAATAGTCTTCTAACGGTAGCTGGTTAACCGGGCGTACAAAATGATTATTTTCTACCTGAAACTCCATCGCCCCTAAGTATGGTCGTTCATCGATAAAAACACGATGATTCTCACTATAGTTTCGAGGGATTAAAACAAAGCTGTTATCGACTTGTTGGCTTATTTCTCCTCCTTTAAGATATAATTTCCCCTGTTTGACATATAAGCGGTAGTTCACTCCCTCTTGTAAAACTAATGTCGGGTCAATGGTGAAATAATCACCCTTAATATACATTTGAATTTCTTCAGCATCTCCGACGAAATTTTCAAGTCGAACACGCACCAGTTCTTCTGCATCTCCGTGGTAAATCCCTACAGCAAAGATAAACATACATGTAAAAAATAGTATCTTTTTCATATCCGTATAATTCCCATACATCATGAAATATATGAATTTCTAATTTTTACACATAAAAGACAGTTTCATTCTTTCAAAACTTTTGTCAAATGAGGTATAATGAACCATTGAGGTGAACATTTTCATGCAGTTAACAGGTTGGTTTTTATGGTTTATATTAATATGGGTTTTCTTTTTTATCACAATTCTAGCAATTGGTGGCTTTTTTATGTTCCGAAAGTTTCTAAAAAAACTTCCAAAGGAAGATGGAAAGTCTGATTTGGATTGGCAGGATTATTACATAGACCAAACGCGTCATATGTGGCCAATCGAACTGAAGGCATTATTAGAAGATTTAGTAAAGCCTGTGCCAGAGCTTTTTCGTGATGTAGCCAGGCAAAAAATTGCTGGAAAAATAGGGGAACTTGCACTTG
>NZ_JBALOX010000152.1:10953-11779 GCF_036965165.1 Bacillus sp. JJ1521
ATTAAAAGAAAAACAAATAGATGTAACACCATATCATGACCTTTTCTAAAAAACTCGGCATTTATGCCGAGTTTTTTTGTAGTTCAGATTCAAGTTTTTTATATTTTATATACATCGCAATCCGCCACGGGACAATCATCGCAAAAGCAAGGATCCAGAACATACCGCTTAATGCCCCGAAATCAATCGTCGTACTTAATACCGATTTTAAAACAATTCGTATCGCCAATAACCCTACTAAAATATAAATAAACGCCTTTGATCGTTTAAGATATATGTCATTCTCTCTTATTTCAAATGACGAGGTCTTTATTAATAGAATCGAAAAAAGCATCCCAACTACAACAGCCTCTAATATTTCAATTGGTGTTACACGAAACATCGGATGTACAAACATTAGTGCCCCTGTGCTCATAAAAACAGGGGGTAAAATAATTTTTTTTATAGATGCGGGTTTTTGTGAAGACTTTGTTCGTAAAAAGGTTACGAAAATTGCCATCATAATTGCTACAATCGAAGATGCAATTACCAAATGAATCAGTCCTTTTATCTTTCAAAAATTGTAATCTATAGCGAATGAAACCCACTTAAGACGCTCTATCTTAAATGGGTTTTCACCTAATTTAATACTCTATTAATCGCTTCAACAACTCTGCTTTCGTCGAATGGTTTTACAATATAATCCTTTGCTCCAGCCGAGATGGCATCAACGACCATTTTTTGCTGACCCATAGCGGAACACATGATAATTCGGGCCTTCGGGTCAATTTCTTTAATCAATTTTACAGCATCAATGCCATTCATTTCTGGCATTGTAATATCCATT
>NZ_JBALOX010000153.1:0-6455 GCF_036965165.1 Bacillus sp. JJ1521
GCGCCTGGAGCTAGACATTGAAGAAAAACAGGAGAGGCGAGGCTCTCCTGTTTTTTAGATTTTACGGACAGTAATCGCGTTGGTGGTCTTTCTTACAATACAATCTTCGATATCAGCTTGTCCAAGCAATCCTAGTGTAATCGCTGCTTCTATCTTCTGCTGATCGGGTTGCTTAATAATTTGAATACAATCAACAAGATTTAATTCTTCTAATCTGTTTACCATTTTCTCATCATGATAGCTTTCAGACCAACGTATTTGTCGTTGAATCTTGTAATCTCCTACGACCGACTCTCCTTTTTCCTGCTTTCCTACTGTTTCGTCAAAATAACCATTAAGGACCTTCTTCAATTCCTTTAATTCCTTGTCAATTTCCTTCGCCTTTTCACTTAATGTGAAAAATCTTGTAATTAGCTCCTCTGGTAGTTGTGTAAAATGGTTCGAATCCTGCACTTCCTTCACCCCTATATTCTTGATACTTCATCATATGATTTATGGTGAGGGAACATTCTTTCATAGAAAAAAATCCAGCTATAAACAGCTGGATTTACGTTAATAGATTTACATTTGCTTAAATGCTCTTATACAACAGCTTTTTCAACAATGGAAATAAAACATCTGGCAATTGGTCGATGTTTGGTACCAATATGCTGTACTTTCCGTAAATGTTTTGGATTGTTGTTTGTTGGCCTTCATCAATCTCTCCATTTGATAAGAAGACATTGATGACTTCGATACCATGTTTTCGTGCTTTAAGCACAGCTTCGTGTGTATCGATAATTCCATTTTGTTCATAATCAAATGCTGCTGGTTCGCCGTCAGAAAAGACGAGAAGGAATTTTTGTTTTTCTGTTCGCTGCAGTAGCTTTTTCGTTTGCAAACGAATCGAAAAACCGTCGCGATTATCTTCCTCTGGCTCGAGCTGCATGATTTCCGCACCATAGCTTCGTTTTAGACTAGAATCGAAATCAATAACTGTTTGCAGGTAGTTCGGTTGCTTCGTACTATCTGCATCATTGGTATCCTCCCAGAAACCTGTAACATCATGAGGAACCTGAACAGATTTTAAGGCTTCGTGAAACAGGGCGATCCCTAGTTTTGTTTGATCCATTTTATCAAACATAGAAGCGGAGCAGTCGACTAACAATGAGAATACAGCATCAATTTGATGGGATGGCTGTTCTTTTTTATAGAATAATCTTGGATTATCGTCCGTAAAAATACGAATGAGCTTTTTATTTAATCGTCCAAAATGCAAGTCTCCTCTCGGGAGATTCTTTTTATGCTCCAATGTTTTTAGGATCATTTGCTTTAGCTTCTTCTGATATGGTGCGATTACAGCTTTGTTTTTCTCGTATTGGAGGACTTCAGTGTCTGTTGGTTTGCGTGCATTCTTAAAGAACGGAAAGGCAAAGCGATTTTCTCTTCCAAATTCGGATTCTGAAGAACCTTCTTTCTCAGAATGCATCATTTCCATTGCCTCCAGTTTGGAGTAATCACTGTCTTTACTTTGACGTGACGATCCTTGGGCAATCCCTAACGCTTGGTCCCCTTCTTCGCCTTCTCTTGCCCCTTCTCCCATCAGATTCGTTCTTGATCCTTGTTCTAAATCAAATTGTAAAAAGCTTTTCGTTGGTGTGCTAGTTTCCCGATGCCAGGTTTCGAACTTCTCCTCATGGATATCTTCATCCCCTTTTTTCACATCATCAAGCACATCGTTGTTTTTCAACTTATCCTTGCGTTTCAAGTCATCGATTGTTGAGCCGTATTCAAGGATTTCATAATCAAGCTCTGGTAAATGAAAATACGTGTTTAACATGTCTTCATCAAGGACATCTTCTAGAACATCGATGATTTCTTCACAAAGTTTAATAATGTCTTTTGTTGTTTTTGCATCAAAGACTTTCGCAATTTGACTCCGTAGAAATGGAATAACAAGATCAATTTTATGTTGAATCGATGGAATTTCTTCAAGCGGAGACTCGGCTGTTAAAAGGATAAACATGGCATTAAACAGTGCATCAGATGGAACACTTTTAACTATGTTGACATGAAGTTGATCTCCATAATATTTTCGATAGATCCTTCGTCTTTCAGTAAAAGATTTTCGCGTTCCGGGACGTTCTTTTATACAAAGCTCTTCTAGACGAAAATCCTCAAGAAGCATGAACAGCTGTTTAGCAAAGCTTGGAAGCTCGCTTTTTTTACAATATTTCAAATACTGATCAATATCTTTAAAATTCGTGTGTTTCATACTTCCGATTGTTCGTAAATAGACATCACTTAATAATCCATTCCGTTTGTCTGCGGTCGGTCGATTATCCCAAAAATGACTTATGATGGCTTTTTGTTGAATGGGATCGAGATATGATTTATAGCCTAACTCAATTTCAAATTCAGGATTTTTTGAGATTGTTTTGGCAAGGTCGGATAATTCCATGAACAGGAAGGAGTCGACCTTTTTATCATTAAATTGAATAAATCTCATTATATAAACCTCACTCAAACAGAGTTTCTGCTATATTTTTAACCGCTGCTTTCTCTCGATCATCCTCAAGTTTTTCAGTAATACCCCGTTCAATAGCGCGTAATGGCGGCATGTACATAGCTAAATCACATGTATCAATCAGCGCTCTAATAGACGCAGCCTCTTCTGATAGCATACCACCACGAACCTGTGTGATTAGATCAGATGATAAGGAGACAAATTTATTGATTAATTTTTCATCATGTAATACAGACTGTGTTTTAAGAACTTCATTTAGTGTTTCTCCTTGAATATATGGAACGTCAATGACAACAAAACGATTTTTCAACGCTTCATTTAAAGGAACAGTCCCCACATACCCTTCATTGATCGCAGCAATGACCCCAAAGCCATTTTCCGCACGAACCACTTCAGCTGTAAAAGGGTNNGTTTCTGGCTTTGCCATGTTGATTTCATCAATATACAGAAGATACCCTTTCTTCATTGCATTAATGACCGGGCCTGCAACAAATTCGATTTTCATTTTTCCTTCACGATCTTGAATGGTTTTGTAGCCAAGTAAGGCTTCTGCATCAAGATCAACAGAGCAGTTGATGCTGTACATTGGCTGCTGAAATAAATTTGATATCGTTTCGGCAAGCTTTGTTTTCCCTGATCCAGTTGGTCCCTTTAGGAGGACATTTTTACCAATACTTAGAGCAATAATTGCGTCACGAATAATGTTGATATCTGAAGGTGTATAGCCCCCATTGCCGATTAAGTGCTCATCGCCTGACACTTGGTTCTTTCTATTTGAAATTTCTGTTTGTATATTTGTCGGTAACTTCAAATTTTCCAGTTGAATTGTCATGAAGTATCAAATCCTCTCGTATATATCTTCTTATACCCTCATGATTTTACAGAAGTTTGTATAGTGGGGCAATGAATTCACCTTGAAATTTAAGTATTGGTGACATTTTTGGTGAAGATATGGTATGATAATTATAAATAGTTGTAAAATACAAATAGACCGCAGATGTAGCGAGCATCTACGGCCTAGCAATAGAATGGTCCCACTAAGAGGATCAGCCTAATACAGAGATAGACCTCACCCGATTTTTAGCGGAAAAAGGGAGGTCTATTTTTTATTGTTGTCAAAAGATAAAATCGCAACAACAAGAGACGCAAACGAAAGCATAATCACCAGGCTTTCAAAAATCGTCATATAGGCATCACCCCCTTTCACTGGGAGCTTAGCCGACCACCCTTATGGACAACCTATTGCCATTTCATTATAGCACATTTTACCACGCGAACACACGTTTCATTTTCAGAAGTTTTAAAATTGGTTCTTTATACTTACTAATGCGCCGTCTAAATTTGCTTTTATTGCATCTTCTTTCTTATTTAAATGCTCGCGAATATAGGAAATAAGTTCATTATCAAAGGCTAAGCCACTAGCAAATTGACGTTTTACAAAACGCTCCGCTTCATCAAATGAAGAAAACTTTGCATCAAGCGTTTTTTTATCGTGGTGGATAACCCACTTTTCTTCTTTTTTGAAAATAAAAGACTTCTCTCCTTTACGATTCACAAAAAGAGTTCCATTTTCTTTCTCTTTTACGTTAAGTTGGTTCTCAGGTGCATCATGGCGAATCGCATACAATGGGAACGTATTTTTTACAAAAAGCTCAAATGCCGTGTCACCAATTGAACAACCAGATGCTTTTGGATGTCCCCCTCCGCCAAATCGCTTAGCAAATTCGGATACATCAACTTCATCATAGATAGTACGAAGGCCAATCTTTTTCGTACCAACATTCAGAATCGCAATCAAGTCTAGGTGTGGGTTTAGCTTGCCTAGCGCATTTCCAAGTTCAGAAATATATTGCTCGGCATGAACAACCCCAACACAATAGTCCTCGATAAACGTCTGCACCATTTGTCTATTTTTCGAATTAATATAGCGCTCGATTTTCCGATCTTCCGTATCTAATAGAAAATCCTCAGCTTCTGTTAACTGAAAGGAATCTCGATTGTTTTGAAGTCTATCCAGCATTTTACCTTCAAATTCCTCAATTCCAATGATAAAAAATAAATCATTGAGACGTTTTGCACTGACTCGATTTTCAGTTTCCCATTCCCACGTATCATAGAGCCTTACTAACTCAATAAATTCTTCTAAACCTTTATGTTCTTCAATCAGATTTTTTTCACGAAGAAATTCATAGTAAAGAGAGGTTGCACATGTTTTCTTGCCAGATTCATATTCAGCCTGTACAAATCCCCAGTCATATTTATTAAAATGCATGGCTGTTTTATGATGGTCAACCATCTGTATGTGGCGACCTGCTTTATGACGCTTTTCCAATGCCTTTTCATTTTTGTCATTGACAGCAAGATCGGTTATGTATACTTTTGCTTGATTGTGTTCGGGATTTTCAATATATGTTTCCACACGCTCGTTTAAGTTTCGGTAAGAGCAATAGGAGACATCAACTTCATCACCAAATGCTAGCTTGGCAACAAGTCCACATCCTACTCCATCTAAATCACTATCTGAAAATAATTTTATCAAGTTGAATTCCCCCTTTACTCCTAGTTTCGATTAGATTGGCTATTTTCATACCCGATTACTACTTTACACTAAAATTGGGAAAAGGACGAGTCTTGCATTGTTTATGATTAAATTTCCCCTTCAATCATGTCGTTTTTGTGATATAATCCATTAATCAGAATAGAAGGGCTTAAGGAAATTGTACTATGAATCAAACTTTTAGTTTAAAAGAAAAAATTAAATTATTTTTTCATATCCTCTTTCCCATACTCGTTACACAGGTTGGTCTAAATCTCATTTATTTTGTGGATACAATGATGTCAGGTCGTGCAGGAGCAAATGACCTTGCAGGTGTTGCGATTGGGTCGAGTCTTTGGGTGCCAGTATATACTGGGTTATCTGGGATTTTGGTGGCCATCACACCTATAATCGCCCAATATGTTGGGGCTAAACAAAGGGATAAAGTGCCATATTCAGTGATGCAGGGTGTTTATATTTCAATCATTTTAGCTTTAGTAGTTGCAGTTATTGGCGGGTTTGTGTTAGAGCCCATTTTAGGGACAATGAAGCTTGAATCCGAGGTTCGTGAAATTGCGAAAGAATATATAATCGGTCTATCATTTGGAATTGTACCGCTTTTTGTGTATTCGGTACTTCGCTCATTTATTGATGCGCTTGGTCATACGCGTGTGACAATGATAATTACCCTTTCTGCATTGCCGATTAACGTGTTGTTTAATTACTTTTTGATTTTTGGGAAATTTGGATTTCCTGAGTTGGGCGGTGCTGGGGCTGGATATGCAACTGCGATTACGTATTGGCTGATTGTGTTAATCGCTGTTTTGATTATTTTAACTCGAACACCGTTTGTTGAGTATCGTGTATTACGCAAGTTTTATGCTATTTCGCTTTCAAGCTGGGGTGAAATATTGAAGCTCGGATTGCCAATCGGGTTTGCAATCTTTTTTGAAACAAGTATATTTTCTGCCGTAACATTGTTAATGAGTGAATTTAATACCATTACGATCGCTGCACACCAGGTTGCAATCAATTTTTCGAGTTTGCTTTATATGATTCCGTTAAGTATTTCGATGGCTTTAACGATTGTTGTTGGCTTTGAGGTTGGAGCGAATAGATTCAAGGATGCAAGACAATATAGTGTTTTAGGCATTTGTTTCGCAGTGTTGATGGCACTCGTCTGCGCTACGATTATTTTTACTCTCCAAGAGCCTATTGCAAAAATGTACTCGACAAATGTTGCAGTTATCAAGTTAACAACTCAATTTTTAATATATGCTATCTTCTTCCAGCTTTCAGATGCGATTGCTGCACCTATTCAAGGAGCACTTCGCGGCTACAAGGATGTAAATACAACCTTTGTGATGACACTAATCTCGTATTGGGTAATTGGGTTGCCAGTTGGGTATGTGT
>NZ_JBALOX010000154.1:0-4245 GCF_036965165.1 Bacillus sp. JJ1521
AAAGGAAGCAAATGATGCTAACTTTGAATGCACAATTTCTTTAGAGGAACAAACAATTGTCGATTCAAAAGGATTCAAAACAGAATTCTCAATTGATTCACATTGGAAGGAAATGCTTATCAATGGTTGGGACGAGATTGATAAAACTCTTTACTATGAGGAACAAATTAAAGAACACGAACTTAAAACAGCGAATTAAAAATGTAGACAAAGTCGTTTCCGGCTTTGTCTACATTTTTTTTTATCTAGTGGGACAACCTATTGTTTTCTCATATTTTCATTGGTAAACTTATAACTCAAGTAGAAAAACGAATTTGGGGTTGGAAAAACTCTATGGATAAACAGCCAAAAGGTAAGAAACAAAAGAAAATTATTCCTTTTCCTAAGCTTAAAGAAAGATTGATGGAAAAAGGACTTGAAGCATTATCGAATAAAAAATTTAGTGAGGCTTTAACATTATTGGAACAAGCCGGGGAGCTTGAAAAAGGTAACCATGAAATAGAACTAGGCATTGTGATTTGTCTTTTTGAATTGGGAGAATTAGAGCAAGCAAAAGAGAATTGTTTAGTTATGTTAAGAGAGGATGTCGGGGATTATTTTCACATCCTGCAAATTTATGTGACCATTCTTATTCAGCTTGGGCAATATGATGAAGTCAAAACAACGATTGAGGCAGTGCTTGAAGAAGATGCAGCTCCTCCAGAGTATTTGGACAATCTATCCCAGTTACTCGAACTTAGCAAACGAATGCTTGTTGGAGATATGGCAGAAAACGAAGCAGAGTACTCGAATGAGGATGTGAAGGACCAGCTTCAAAACGTCTTATATAATGAAGGAATGATTGGACACCAAATTGCTACTATTCAATCCTTGAAAGAGCTAAATATACGAAAATACCTTGATCTTCTTGTTCCATTTTTAGCTATGCCTGAGAGACATCCGATTGTAAAAACAATCATAATCCAGCTGTTAGTTACAAATCAGGTGGATCTTGATATAGAGGTTGAGAAATTTGGTGAGACAATAAATGTAAACCCCAAAAATCTTGTCGACCCATCAATGTCTCCTTTTACAATTCAAGTTCTTTCGATTTTAGAAGAGCAGTTGGAAAATGAGAATCCTACCCTTTTCGAAACGGCAAAAGAGATTTGGCTTCAGCATCTATTTGTTCTGTATCCATTCACATTGGAGGAAGAAGATCCATCCATGTATGCAGCCGCTCTACATTTATATAGTTCTGAACTACATGGAATGGAAATTGAAAATCGAACGCTTGAGCAAATCTATGGTGTAAGTGTGTTTGAATTAAAACATACCCTTGAAAAACTAGAACAGGTGGAGCGTTTTTCATATTTTGAATAAAATAATCGCTGTTAATCATTTTATAATATAGAGTAGTTGGGTAAACTTTCTAACAATATAATCAGATTCTATATGTTGAAAGGTGCTTATTCTATGTTATAATGTAATGGTTGTAAAATGCTAGTTTACCGACATATGGTAATAGTTACCCAATTTACATATCGGAAAAAAATAGTTAGTAAATAGATAGTTGGAGGGAAAGAATTATGTCCGCAAAGTGGGAAAAATTAGAAGGAAACCAAGGTGTCTTAACAATTGAGGTTGATGCTGAAACATTTAACAAAGGACTTGACGATGCATTTAAAAAGGTAGTGAAGCAAGTTAACGTACCTGGATTCCGTAAAGGTAAAATGCCTCGTGGAATGTTTGAAAAACGTTTTGGTGTTGAATCATTATACCAAGATGCAATTGATATTATTCTTCCAGAAGCATATGAAAATGCAATTAAAGAAACTGGAATTGAGCCAGTTGACCGTCCAGAAGTTGACGTAGAGGAAATCGAAAGAGGGAAAAACGTAATTTTCACTGCAAAAGTAACTGTTAAGCCAGAGGTAAAGCTTGGTGACTACAAAGGTCTAGAAGTTGAAAAACTTGACGACACTGTTACCGATGAAGAAGTTGATGCAGAAATTAAGCAATTACAAGAGCGCAATGCAGAACTTGTTGTTAAAGAAGAAGGTACTGTTGAAGATGGCGATACTGTTGTAATTGATTTCGAAGGTTTCGTTGATGGAGAAGCGTTCGAAGGTGGAAAAGCTGAAAACTATTCATTAGAAATTGGTTCAGGTTCATTTATTCCAGGTTTCGAAGAGCAATTAGTTGGTATTGCTGCTGGAGCTGAAAAAGATGTGGAAGTTTCATTCCCTGAAGAATACCATGCTGAAAATCTAGCAGGTAAACCAGCAACATTTAAAGTAAAAGTTCATGAAATCAAAGGAAAAGAACTTCCTGAATTAGATGATGAATTTGCAAAAGATGTTGACGATGAAGTTGAAACTTTAGATGAATTAAAAGCTAAAACAAGAACTCGTTTAGAAGAGACTAAGAAGAGTGACGCTGAAAACAGCCTTAAAGATCAATTAATTGAAAAAGCATCTGAAAATGCAGAAATCGATATTCCAGAGGCTATGGTTGATACTGAGTTAGACCGTATGCTTCGTGAATTCGAACAACGTTTACAAATGCAAGGTATGAACCTTGAACTTTACTTCCAATTCTCTGGTCAAGATGAGAATGCATTACGTGAACAGATGAAAGAAGATGCTGGCAAGCGCGTTCGTGTTAACTTAACATTAGAAGCAATTGCAAAGGCTGAAAACATCGAGGTTTCTGAAGAAGAAATTAATGCAGAGCTTGAAAATATGTCTACTATGTACGGAGTATCTGCTGATCAAATTACGCAAATGCTTGGTGGCATAGATGGAGTAAAAGAAGATTTAAGAATAAGAAAAGCAATCGATTTTCTTGTAGAAAATAGCAAGAGTGTTGCATAATATTAAATAAGGGAATATCAAGGCGCGATATGATCGTGCCTTGTTTTATACCCAAAACATGGAAGTAGTACATACAATAAGCATTAGGTATTAGTTTTAATCTAATAAAACTGGGAACACTTAAAAGGAGGGCGAAATTTACACGTTTCACTAGGCGTTTTCCAAACAAACATACTTACATAATGAGCAAGAGAGTTATTATTACCTATCCGAAGAAGAAATATGGTACAATGTGCAATACATAACGAATTACAAATTTTCGAACTGATGGTATGGGGCCAAAGTTCAAACAAGACGCCTAAGTAAATAGACATTGGGCTATTGTAGAGAGAAGAAACAATAAGGGGTGACATAATGTTTAAATTTAACGATGAAAAAGGGCAACTTAAGTGTTCTTTTTGTGGTAAAACGCAGGATCAGGTTCGCAAGTTAGTTGCCGGACCAGGCGTTTATATATGCGATGAATGTATCGAACTATGTACTGAAATCGTTGAAGAAGAATTAGGTACAGAAGAAGAAGTTGAATTTAAAGATGTACCAAAACCAAAAGAAATAAGAGAAATTTTAGACGAATATGTAATTGGTCAAGACTCAGCAAAGAAATCCTTAGCTGTGGCTGTGTATAACCACTATAAGCGTATCAATTCAAACAGCAAAATTGATGATGTTGAATTGTCTAAGAGTAATATTTGTATGATAGGGCCAACTGGAAGTGGTAAAACATTACTTGCTCAAACCTTAGCTCGTATTCTAAATGTGCCATTTGCTATAGCGGATGCAACCTCTTTAACAGAAGCGGGATATGTTGGAGAAGATGTAGAAAACATTCTTTTAAAGCTAATCCAAGCCGCTGATTATGATGTAGAAAAAGCAGAAAAAGGCATCATTTATATCGATGAAATTGATAAAGTAGCACGTAAATCGGAGAACCCATCTATCACAAGAGATGTTTCTGGTGAAGGTGTGCAACAAGCACTTTTAAAAATTCTTGAAGGAACGGTTGCAAGTGTGCCGCCACAAGGTGGAAGAAAGCATCCACATCAAGAATTTATTCAAATTGACACGACAAATATCTTATTTATTTGTGGTGGAGCATTTGATGGAATTGAACAAATCATTAAGCGTCGTCTTGGTAAAAAAGTAATTGGATTTGGTTCTAACATTGTGGAAGAAGAATTAGACCAAAAATCTTTACTTTCTAAATCATTACCTGAAGACTTATTAAGATTTGGATTAATTCCTGAATTTATCGGACGTCTTCCAGTCATTGCAAGCCTTCAACCGCTTGATGAGGACGCATTAGTTGATATTTTAACAAAGCCAAAAAATGCTCTAGTGAAGCAGTTCCAAAAGATGCTTGAATTAGATGATGTTGAATTAGATTTTGAAG
>NZ_JBALOX010000155.1:0-9360 GCF_036965165.1 Bacillus sp. JJ1521
ACAGGTGCATGTTCATTTGATTATATCGGACAAACTTGGCAGGATATCGGACACAGTCTGAATTTTATCGGACCCAAATCTAAATATATCAGCCCAAACCCGCAATATATCGGACAAACCCAAAATTCGGGAACATCCCACCAAATCCTTTTTCCATAAAAATCAACGTATGCTTTATGTCAAGTATTTGGTACAATAAAAGTTAGTAAATCGAACGTAAAATTTTTACATAAGAAATCTTATCCATAGGTGGTGAAAAGATTGATTGAGGCTTGGTTACTCGAATTTGCAAAAGGGATTGGACGATTCTTTCTGCATCCAATGTTTTATTACTTTGCTGGATACTGCGTCCTATTAGGCTATTTCCGCGTCAAACGTGAGCGGCGCGCCTTTCATATAAGAGTAGAAGACGGATTTTACGACCTACGATCACTCCTTCCAGGTGGTTGGCTCGCGGGACTACTCATATCCGTCGCAACGATTGCAGCTGGTGTAGTGATCCCATTTGGCAGCATTGTGTTAATCGCGATCGTCACATTATTACTCAGTTTGCCGATCAAAACTCGCTTACTTTCTCCTGCGTATATTTTAGGAATATCGTTTTTCGGAATTATTTTATTATCGGAACTATCCGTAGAAAACAATTTCATTACTAGATTGCTAGATGATCTGGGCAACACAAGCCTAGCATCGATTGCCATTTTACTAGGCGCGCTACTACTAGTGGAAGGAATTCTGATTTTGAAAAAAGGTCATATCGGCACGTCACCAGACCTTTTAAAAAGCAAACGCGGTCTTCCAGTCGGCGCCCATGTTACACAAAGACTGTGGCTTGCACCTGTATTTTTACTAATACCGGGAGAAGCGCTCACCACACATTATGAATGGTGGCCGGTTTTCACTGTGTCCGGAGAAGCTTACTCATTGATTTTAGTACCGTTCGGAATCGGTTTTTATCATAAAGTAAAAAGCATGCTGCCAACCCAAAGCATTCCAGTCGTTGGAAAACGCGTGATTCTGCTAGGAATCGTAATCACAGCCCTAGCGGTTGCGAGCATCTGGTTCCCAGTTACAGCCATTATCGCAGCGTGTTTTGCATTAGCAGGACGTGAACTCATTTACCTGCAGCACTATTTCATGGATGAATCGAAACCATCGATTTTTTCGCAACGAAATCAGGGGCTGCTCGTTCTAGGGATTATTCCACAATCGCCAGCCGACAAAATGCAAATTAAAATTGGCGAGACGATTGCAAAAGTCAACGGCATTCAAGTAAAAACCGTCCAAGAGTTTTACATGGCACTTCAAAAAAACCGTGCACTATGTAAGCTTGATGTATTAGATATTAATGGTGAGGTCCGATTCATTCAACGTGCCCTATACGAAGGCGAGCACCACGAACTCGGCATCCTATTTGTGAACGAAGGCAAGGGATGGAAGCATAAAGCGGTGTAAAAATTAGTCGGAATCTGTTCAAAATTCTCCAGAATGATTTTCAAAATGAGCTGGACTTAATATAAAAAATAGAAATAGTGAAGTTTAAGCTATATGACAATAAAGGTTATTTTGTCATAATAAGAGAAAATATTAAGGCCTTGGAACAGGCATTAAAATAATCTGAAAACAGAGGATTCATGTGAATCCTCTGTTTTCTTTTTCCTAGAACGATTAAAAATCCTTTAGTTTGGTAATGCACTAAAAAAATCCATTGACATTAATTTTTACTCTGTGCTAAGTTAATATTGTTAGTTCATCACTCTAATATGTTAGCAAACTAAAGTACTTTTCGAAAAACTAGAAATAAAAGTTGTAATGAACAAACCAATCATTCAAATAAATTAAAGGGGCTATTATAATTATGACACGCAAAATGACTATTATTCTATCTATTGTAACGATCTTTATGCTTTTAGCAGCATGTTCTAATTCATCTTCAAAGAATTCAAAAGATGAAGATACACTGGTAATAGGTATCGATGATAAATTTGCTCCTATGGGGTTTAGAGATGAAAATAATGAAATTGTAGGATTTGATATTGACTACGCGAAAGCTGCTGCTGAAAAGATGGGCGTAGAGGTGAAATTTCAACCAATAGATTGGAAAACAAAAGAATCCGAGCTAAGCAGTGGTAGAATTGATTTAATTTGGAACGGGTATACCATTACAGAAGAACGTAAAGAAAAAGTTCTTTTTACAAAACCGTATTTGAAAAATGCACAAGTTATTGTGACATTGGCTGATTCAAATATTACGAATCTAGATGATTTAGAGGGAAAGGTTGTTGGTCTTCAGTCTCTTTCCTCAGCATCAGATGCTCTAGAATCTAGTCCTATTAAATCAAAAATTAAAGAGGTTACAGAGTTCTCTGATAATGTTTTAGCTTTAAATGATTTAAAAGTAGGTCGTTTGGATGCTGTTGTTATTGATGAGGTTGTCATTAACTATTATTTATCTAAAGAGAGCGGTACATTTAAAGTACTTGAAGAATCCCTAGCCCCTGAAGAGTACGGGGTAGGTGTAAAAAAGGGAAATGAGCCCCTACTTGAGAAACTTCAAAAAGCTTTAGATGAAATGAACGAAGATGGTACAGCAGCGGAAATTTCTAAAAAATGGTTTGGTGAAGATAAGGTTTTATAATATACGTTGGTATATGAAATATAGGCGAAACAGGATTTCCTGGTGGGAACCCTGTTTTGTTTTTTGGAGGAATCCTCATTATGTCTTATGAATATCTAATCTCAATACTTAAGCCCATGTTAGAAGGTGCACAAGCAACGGTACTTTTGTTTATAATCGCAATTTTACTATCTATTCCAATCGGGTTCGGTCTAACTTTAGCAGTAAGAAGCAACATTAAACCCATATCATGGTTTGCGCAAACATATATCTATGTAATGCGAGGAACACCTCTCCTCCTTCAACTATTACTTATCTGTTTCGGGCTACCTATGTTACCTGTAGTAGGTGAATATCTAGTATTAGACCGTTTCGTAGCTGCTACGATTGGCTTTGTATTAAACTATTCTGCATACTTTGCAGAAATCTTTCGCGGCGGTCTGTTAGCTATTGATAAAGGTCAATATGAAGCTTCTCAGGTGCTTGGATTAAATAAATGGCAAACAACAACACGCATCATTATTCCACAAATGTTTCGTATTGCACTACCTTCAGTGGCAAATGAATCGGTGACGTTAGTTAAAGATACTGCCTTACTCTATGCAGTTGCAGTACCAGAATTATTACATTTTGCCCAAACTGCAGTGAATCGTGACTTTACAATAATTCCATTCTTTGTAGCAGGTATTATCTATTTATTAATGACAATGATCTTAACTATTCTTTTTAAAGGCATTGAAAAACGATTGAAATATTAAAAATAAGGAGTGTAGGATGTGGCTATTATTGATATATCCAACCTCAAAAAATCATATGACCATGTAGAGGTTCTAAGTAAAATAAGTTTTGAAGTAAATAAAAATGATGTTGTAGCAATTATTGGACCTTCCGGTTCTGGAAAAAGCACATTACTTCGAAGTCTTGTTTATCTCGAAGAAGTAAACGGAGGCAGTATTAAGGTTTTTGGTGAAGACCTTGTGAAGGAAGGGATCTATCCCAAACCGCAAAAGATAAAGAAACTCACTTCAAAGATGGGTATGGTCTTTCAACATTTTAATCTGTTCCCTCATTTAACGGTGAAAGAAAACCTGGAACTTGCTCCAAAAATGGTTAGAAAAGAGTCTCCAATAGAAATTCACAAGAGAAGTATAGAGTTACTTGATAAAATTGGGCTATCAGACCGGATGACAGCATACCCAGCTACCCTTTCAGGAGGACAAAAACAAAGAGTAGCGATTGCACGTGCTTTGATGATGAACCCAGAAATATTATTGTTTGATGAGCCTACTTCAGCCCTCGACCCAGAATTAACTGGGGAAGTCCTGCAGGTTATGAAAAAGCTTGCAGAAGAGCAAATGACAATGATTGTCGTAACGCATGAAATGGGCTTCGCTAAGGAAGTGGCTAATAGAGTCATTTTTATGGATAAGGGAGAGATTGTTGAATCAGGGCATCCCGATGAGATATTCTTAAATCCAAAGCTTGATCGTACAAAAGTTTTTTTGAATCGAAATCTTAACAATTAAGAGGATATTAGAGCATTTGACTGGAAGGCATCAGTCTGAAATACCGAAAAAATGTCCAATATGTAAATAATGAAATAGCAAAAAAACGAGGGATCAATCGAATCTCTCGTTTTTTTGTCTTTCTTCTAATAGTTATTCTCCCGTAATTACATATTAAAAACACCAACAATTGTCAATAGAAATGGTAATTTTTACATTCCGTTCATTCTGGATTAATAAAATTTACAAAACCTTTACAAAACATCCAATGTATCTTTACATAAAGCGTTTATTCTTTACATGTCGAATAAAATCGATCAATCTTGGAGGTTTAAATAAATGACGTTAACAAGAAGGACTATTCATGGATTATTGGTGGTATTCTTAATCGCCATTTTATCAGCATGTGGAAATAATAATAATGTAGAAGGATCATCAAATGAAGCTTCGGCAACAGTTTCTGTTTCGGGATCTACATCAGTAGGGCCATTAGCCGAAAAAATTGCAGAAAAGTATACAGGAGAAAGTAATATAAAAGTCGAAATAAATCAAATCGGATCATCAGCGGGGATCCAAAATGCGATATCCGGAGTATCGGAAATTGGCATGTCCTCTCGTGATTTGAAGGAGGAAGAAATTGCAAGTGGGCTCACCGAGACCATTATTGCTTACGATGGAATTGTTGTCGTGACACACCCTAGTAATAATGTAAAAAACCTTACGATCGAACAAGTGAAGGCCATTTTTACCGGTGAGGTTACTAATTGGAAAGAGCTGGGGGGCGATGACCTTGAGATCGTCGTTGTTTCCAGAGAGGATGGCTCCGGTTCACGGGATGCCTTTCAAGAAATCGTTGGTTACTCTTCAGGTGAATTAGTAAAAAGTTCAATCATTGCGAGTGGAAATGGGAATATAAAAACAACGGTTGCTGGGAATAAACATGCGGTGGGTTTTATCTCATTTGAATACATTGATTCCTCCATTTCTACGATTGATATTAATGGAGTAGAGGCTACAGCTGAGAACGTGTTACAACAGAAATACAGCCTGTCACGTCCATTTTTATTTGTACATAAAGAGGATCAAATTACTGATGCTGGAAAGCAGTATATTGACTATATTTTGAGTCCAGCTGGCCAAGCGATTGTTGCTGAAACAGGGGCTATTCCTATTAAGTAACTGCTATTAAAAGATAAAAGAGATTCATGGGGGTAAACGTATGTCAAGGCAGCCCGAAGAGGTAAAGAATTCGAATAAAAGGAAGTACATATTAGAGAAGCTGTCATCCAGATTATTTCAGTTTTGTGCACTTCTTTCAGTAATCAGTTTATTATTAATCGTAGGATTTGTATTTTATAAAGGAGCCCTCCCATTTGTAGTAGAGGGATACAGCTTTTTTGACTTTCTGTTTGGAGTCGATTGGGTTCCGAGTGAAGATAAATTTGGCATCCTGCCAATGATTGTCGCATCCATTTACGCAACAATTGGGGCCTTAGTGATTGGAGTGCCGATTGGCTTATTTACAGCAGTATTCATTGCTGAAATTGCACCAAAAGGCGTCGCAAAATTTATTTCTCCAGCCGTTCAGCTCTTGGCTGGTATTCCATCTGTTTTATACGGTGTGTTTGGACTTGCCCTTATCGTCCCATTTTTACAAAATCAGTTAAACCTAGTAAAAGGACAAAGTTTGATTGCAGTTATTCTTGTTTTAGCCATCATGATGCTTCCAACTATCGTGACCGTTGCGGAAACAGCGATCCGTGCTGTTCCAAAAACTTACCGCGAAGGTTCATTGGCACTTGGCACATCTGAGATTGAGACGATTTTTAAGGTAGTCATTCCAGCAGCAAAGTCTGGGATCACGGCAGCTATTGTTTTAGGATTAGGTCGAGCAATCGGTGAAACAATGGCGGTTATCTTAGTAGCCGGAAACAGTCTTATTTTACCAACAAGCCTAACGGACAGCGTGCGTCCATTAACAACAAATATTGCGTTAGAAATGGGATATGCATTCGGTACTCACCAAGAGATGTTATTCGCTACAGGTATTGTGTTGTTCTCGTTTATTTTAATATTGAATTTTGTTTTAGCGAAAATCAGTTCGAAGGGTGGTAAGTAGGTTGAGAAAGCTTAAAGATCATTTGTATCGTGGATTGCTTTGGGGAGCGGCTTTCTTGACTGTTGCCGTACTCGTGATGATTGTTGGCTATATCTTTATGAAGGGATATCGTTTAATCAGCTTTGATTTTATCTTCGGTGACTACTCGCCTGCAGGAGGCGGTGGTATTTGGCCGATGGTGATTACGACCCTTTACACCATTGTGATTTCATTAATCATCGCAACTCCAATTGGAATTTTTGCAGCTGTCTATTTACAGGAATACGCAAAACAAGGTCGAATGGTAAACATCATTCGTTTTGCAACTGAAAGCTTAACGGGGATTCCGTCAATTATTTATGGATTATTTGGAGCCGTGTTCTTTGTGACAACTTTAAAAATGGGAATGTCCATCATCGCGGCTTCCTTAACATTAACGATTATCGTTTTGCCTGTCATTATCCGAACAACAGAAGAATCGCTTAAAACAGTTCCCCACTCTTATCGGGAAGGGTCACTAGCCTTGGGAACGACAAAGCTCCAGACGTTAATTAAAGTCATTTTGCCAAGTGCAATGCCTGGTATTTTATCTGGAATTATTCTTTCGATTGGAAGAATTGTTGGTGAGTCGGCTGCGATCTTTTTAACGGCCGGGACGGTTGCCGCTATGCCTTCAGGTATCTTCTCATCAGCACGAACATTAACGGTTCATTCTTTCTTGGTTACGCAGGAGTCAGGTGACATTGAATTAGCTTCGGCAGTTGGAATTGTCTTAATCGTAATTATTCTAGCGTTGAATTTAACGGCAACGTTTATCTCAAAAAAATTAAACAAAGCGGACTACTAACTTTATACAGCCGGGGTTTATACCCCGTCTGAATAAAGTTAGAGCCTCCGGCGGATGCCACGATTTTTAAAAGGAAATTTTTCGAGCTTAAGATCAAAGACTAAGAACGCCACTTCCTGTGGCAACGTCTTTGTGACCCACATCGTGTGGGCCTAAAAAAATCGGGCGCAAATACGCCAAGGCGTATTTGATAAGAAGAGGTGTTGACATGAGCGCAAAAGAGATTAAAGTAAAGATAAATAATTCAACACTGATGAAGCAACCAGATAAAGAGGTCAAAATCAGTGTTCGAGATCTGAATTTGTTTTATGGAGAAAAACAAGCATTGTACTCCATTTCACTTGATATCCATGCAAATGAGGTTACCGCTTTAATTGGTCCATCTGGATGTGGTAAATCCACTTTCCTACGGACATTAAACCGCATGAATGATTTGATTGATGGGGTAAAAATTAGTGGCAATATCATAATTGACAATGAGAATATTTACAAATCCACCGATGTGATCAATTTAAGAACCAGAGTAGGGATGGTTTTTCAGAAGGCTAATCTATTCCCGATGAGTATTTATGACAATGTCGCTTATGGTCCAAGAATGCAGGGAATTAAAAATAAAAAAGAGCTCAATGAAATTGTTGAAAGTAGCTTACGCGGTGCGGCAATTTGGGATGAAGTGAAGGATCGTCTGAAGACGTCGGCACTTGGTCTTTCAGGTGGTCAGCAACAACGTGTTTGTATCGCACGCGCCATTGCGATGAAACCAGATATTATCCTTATGGATGAGCCGACCTCTGCATTGGACCCGATCTCCACGTTAAAAGTAGAAGAACTCATTGAAAACATGAAAAAGGATTACACGATCGTTATTGTTACTCATAATATGCAACAAGCAGCAAGAGTATCCGATAAAACTGCGTTTTTCCTTAGTGGTGAAGTCGTCGAATATGACGAAACCAATAAAATCTTTTCAGTACCTAGTGATCAAAGAACGGAAGATTACATTACAGGCAGATTCGGTTAATTGGTGTAGAGGGGCAGGTATCTACCCCGCGTCCCAACGGTTAACTTTGGAGGGTGAGAAATATGGTTGTTCGTGAAAACTTTGAGAATAAATTACAGGAACTTCAGGAAAAAATGAAAACAATGTGCGATTTGGCTGCTTCGTCACTTGAACAGGCGTTTGAAGCGTTAAAAACCAAGGATGTAGAATTAGCATTAAAAGTCATTGATGAAGATGAGGTCGTGGATGATCTTGATACTGAAATTAATCATTTTATCATATGGCTTTTGGCGAAAGAGCAACCTGTCGCGAGAGACTTACGCAAAATCATCGGCGCTTTAAAAATCAGTTCGGAAATCGAGCGAATTGCCGATTTTGGAGTGAATATTGCAAAATCGACCATCAAAATCGGGAATGCCGATTCGTCAGTGAATATCACGATTCTTGAAAAGATGAAAGATATCTCTATTAAGATGCTTCAAAAGGGATTAGATTCATTTTTAAATGGAGATATCGCGCTGGCGAAAGAAGTTGGTGAATTGGACGATGAGGTTGATCAATTCAGTGGCGATGCCTACAAGTTAATCACAAGCTATTTAAAAGAACATCCAGAGGAAACCGATCACCTTGTGCAATTATTATTGATTAATCGCTACCTCGAACGAACAGCTGACCATATCACAAACATCGCAGAAAGCGCAGCCTACCTAATTAAAGGTCAGATGTATGATTTGAATTCATAATAGCTAAAGAGAGCCGAATGAAATTTATGAAAAATAAACGGAAAAATTCCTACTAATTTGGGGAATACCCAAAATTCCTGGAAATAAGTGGAGTTTTTCCGTTTATATTATTGAATACCTTGGATTTTGTCCTATTTAGAGCAGTTAATCGGAAAACCTCCGCTTAAATTCGCTTCTCGAGCATCTCCAATATACATTAGCCGGAAATTCTCCGCCTATGAATTTCTAATATCTACACAAAAATCGATAACGAGAAGCCGGGAATGGTTTGCAAACTTCGTAATGTGCAATCCTAGGCATTAGCAATTAAAAGTATAAGTACGAAATAAGCATAGGTCACAATGGACCTATGCTTTCGTTTTAATTTAATGCTTTCTTCAATGTCTCTAGATTTTGCCTCATAATACTAAAATAGTCCTCGCCATTAGCGTCGTCTGCTGCAGTTATGGCTTCAAGATTATGAAGGGTTAAGCTCTCCGCGTTTAGTTCATTTCTTACCATTTCCGCTACTTTGGATGTTAGATTCTGATCGAAAATAACAAACTTGATG
>NZ_JBALOX010000156.1:0-4878 GCF_036965165.1 Bacillus sp. JJ1521
TTGCTCCCTAGTATTCTTTCTAAAAACTGTTCAGCTAGCTTTGGATCGATTTGATGAACGAGTGCCTCCGGTTCAATGTCTGTATAAGAAATGATCTTTTGTTGTGGTTTACTGATGGCTAAGGCAATTTCACATTCACGATACCCCTGGTTAACGTGCAGAAGTTGGTGAATAAGTGGAGAGAATCCTAAACGAACGTGAACCTTCATTTTTTCAAATTCTTTACAAAGGTAAGTTAACTTCTTTTTTGCTCCTTCGTGAGAAATCTCGGTTAAAAGCAGAAGCAATTTATTTCCGTGAACAAATCCCGCCAACACCTTTCCTTTCCCAATCACTTCTTCAGTGTTTTTAATAAGCAAGTGACTCGAAAAGGAATAATCAACGATCTCAATTAAGCAAACGACAAAGGGACCAGTAAGCTTCATGTTTAATAAACTGAGCCAGCGGTCAATATTGATCGTGTTGGGACTCTCCTTTAATAGTTCTTCGATAATGGTCTCTTTGGTTCTTTGGCGCCATTCCGTTTGGGAAGCCATGTAAGCTTGCTTCATCAATAACTCGGCCATCATTTTTAATAGGCCACCACGATCGCCTATTATTTCGGGTTTCCCTGTAATACCGATGACTCCAACAACCTCATCATGAAATTGAATCGGTAAATTAATTCCTTGCTGTGTTCCACGAAGTTGTCCTTGATTTTCAGATGAAATTTCTAGTTCCTTTCCAGTTTGAACAACTTCTAATGCACCTTCATGGATTGAATCCAAACGAGAAGGATCGCCTGTTGCGATAATAACCCCTTTTTTATTCATTATATTAATATTTAGGTTCATAACTTTCGAAGTTTCTTTTACTAACATCTCAGCAATTTCCCTTGTAATCATCTCATTCTCCTTTTGGTTATTGAGTACAAAAAATTATCTGAATTTATATAATTATTTGTATTCTACATATAAAGAAGATTTGAAGCAAGTACATTATAATAAAAGAAACAAGTTATTGTAAGCGTTTTCCAATAAGGAGGGGGACAAAGTAAAGATTGTAATTGCACCCGATTCATTTAAGGGCAGTGTAACCGCGATGGAAGCGGCCATATCAATTGAAAAGGGAATTAAAAATGCATTTCCGAATGCAGAAACGATTTTAATACCTGTGGCAGATGGAGGAGAAGGAACGATGGAGAATCTCGTTTCTTCGACGAAAGGACATAAAGTTCCAGTGACTGTAACAGGTCCGCTTGGTAGACCGGTTGAAGCGTATTTCGGGGTGCTAGGTGATAATGAGACATGCATTATAGAAATGGCAAATGCATCAGGCTTGGATTTAATTAGTCGCTCTGAGCGTGATCCATTAACTGCAACGACGTATGGAACCGGGGAATTAATTAAGAGAGCACTTGACGATGGATATCGGAATTTCGTATTAGCGATAGGTGGATCGGCCACAAATGATGGTGGCGTTGGAATGCTACAGGCACTAGGTATGCAAATTCTAGATAAGTCTGGAAAGAAAATAGGCTTTGGTGGAGGTGCATTAAATCAAATTCATGAAGTCCTTATTGACCAGTTTGATAAACGAATTTATGAAAGTCATTTTTTAATTGCTTCAGATGTGGAAAATCCACTCATAGGTGATAACGGGGCCTCCCGTGTGTTTGGGCCACAAAAGGGTGCGACAGATGAAATGGTTCAAATTCTCGATCAAAATCTTACCCATTGGGGGAATGTGGTGGAACAGTTAACTGGTATCCGATTGCATGATATGCCGGGTGCTGGAGCTGCCGGAGGTATTGGTGGAGCTTTTCAGGCATTTTTCCCATCGACAATGAAAAGAGGGATCGATGTCGTTATTCAATATTCAAAGCTGAAAGAAAATCTAGAAGGTGCTGATTTAGTCATTACGGGGGAAGGCCAGGTAGATTTTCAAACAGCATATGGAAAAACGCCTATGGGGGTGGCTCAAACTGCAAAGGAACTTAACATCCCAACTATTGTTATTGCTGGCTCTATTGGTGAAAGAATTCAAACGTTATATCAATACGGGATCATCGGGGTTTTTAGCATCATTAATCGTCCAATCAGCTTAGACGAAGCGATGAAGGAGTCAAAAAAATTGTTAGAACTTACAGCTGAGCAGGTAAGCCGTACTTATTTTTTCAATAAAGAGGGGGTAAATGGAAATGAAGATCAAGCAAACAATTGAGAAAGTACCTGGTGGATTGATGGTTGTACCTTTGATGCTAGGGGCGTTATTTAATACTGTGGACCAAATGCACATCCCAGTAATTATGAACGCTTTAAAATCTTTAGGGGTTGCCCCAACTGCTGACGGTCATTATGAGCTTTTACGTATTGGTGGATTTTCAGAAGCATTATTTAAAACTGGCGCATTTACATTGATTGCATTATTCCTATTTTGTGCGGGTAGTCAGATGAATCTTAGAGTCGGTGGTGTTGCTATGAAAAAAGGAGTATTGCTGACAACATCAAAATATTTAACTGGACTTGCTGTGGGAGTAATATTCGGATACTTTTTTGATCCAATGAACGGCTTTCTTGGCTTATCGACAATGGCAATTATTGCGGCAATGACCAATGGAAATGGTGGTATGTATGCTGCTTTGACAGGTCAATATGGAAACAGGTCAGATGTCGGTGCAGTATCTGTCCTATCATTGAATGATGGGCCATTTTTTACGTTAATGTCATTAGGCCTTTTAGGTTCTAAATTCCCAATTATTGCGTTTATCGCTGTTTTATTACCGATTGGAATAGGAATGCTTCTCGGAAATCTTGACCCTGAGATTCGTGAATTTCTGGCTCCAGGAGAAATCTTGCCAGTCCCATTCTTTGCGTTTGCACTTGGCGCTGGGATGAACTTTATGACATTCTTTAACCCAAGCGTTGTTGGAGCGGGATTACTTCTTGGGATTATGACGGTCGTATTAACCGGATTAACCGGTATTCTCGTGTTTAAGCTGTTTAAAGAAAAGAGTCAAATTGCCCCAGTAGCTGAAGCATCTACAGCGGGGAATGCAGTAGGTACGCCGGCAGCAATTGCGGCGGCCGCAGCTGTAGCCGCTGGTTCTGGGATGATGAGTGCTTCTGAAGCCCAAGCTTATCAGGATATTGCGAACGTGGCGACGATGCAAATTTCAATATCCACATTAACAACTGCCATTCTTTGTCCAATTGCAGTTATATTAATGGATAAGTACCAAAGAAGTAAAGGTATTGATGGTAAGCTGGAAAATCCTGGGGCGCCAAAAGATCCTGGAGTACCGGTGTAAAAAACAGACTCCACCCCTGGTCGATTAAGAGGCTAGGGGTGCGGTTATTTATTGAAATATTGATTCACAAAGGAGAAGAAAATGCAAACAACTTTGTTATATGGAAAAGAGAATTTAACGATTAACGTTCCGGATAATGCACTCATTTTAGAACCACAAAATCCCTCAGGCCTAGCTAATGAGATGGATGCCTTACAAGAGGCACTTAAAAATCCAATTGGATCACCTCCTTTAGCGGAAATGGTGAAAGCAACGGATAAGGTAGCTATCGTCATTAGTGATATCACACGGCCAACCCCTAATGAAAAACTTGTTCCAGCTTTAATTAAAGAATTAAGCCATGTACCGCTTGAAAATTTTGTGATTATTAATGGAACTGGAACGCATCGTGACCAAACCGAGGAAGAGTTTGTTCAAATGCTTGGTCAATGGGTAGTTGATAACATTCGCATCATTAATAATCAGTGTCACGATAAAGAAACGCTTGTCAAAGTAGGACATAGTCAATTTGGCTGTGATGTTTATTTAAATAAAGAATATGTTGAAGCAGATTTTCGAATTGTAACGGGGTTTATCGAGCCTCACTTTTTTGCTGGATTTTCCGGTGGACCAAAGGGAATCATGCCAGGGATTGCAGGGATTGAGACCATCATGACCTTTCATAATGCAAGGATGATCGGCGACCCGTTATCGACATGGGGAAATATGGTCAATAACCCTCTCCAGGATATGACAAGGGAAATCAACATGATGTGTAAACCCCATTTTATGCTGAATGTTACCTTGAACCGTGATAAGCAGATTACAAATGTGTTTGCTGGGGAACTAATTGCTGCACATGACAAAGGTTGTGCCTATGTAAAAGAGCATGCCATGTCAAAATGTGATCAGCGTTTTGATGTAGTCATCACATCAAATTCCGGTTATCCACTCGATCAGAATCTGTACCAGGCTGTAAAAGGAATGAGTGCAGCTCATAAAATTGTGAAAAAAGGCGGAACGATTATTGTTGCTTCTGAATGTTCAGATGGTCTTCCAAGCCATGGGAATTATGCGGACATATTAAAGATGGCCAAATCGCCACAAGAAATCTTAGACATGATCAATAATCCCGAATTTAAAACATTTGACCAGTGGCAAGTGCAAAAGCAGGCTGTCATCCAAGTATGGGCAGATGTGTATGTATATTCATTACTAACAAACGAACAAGTGACACAGGCGATGCTGAAGCCAACAACTAATATTGAAGAAACGTTAGAGCACCTTAAAGAAAAGTATGGAAAGGACATGTCTGTTGCTGTACTACCATTAGGACCATTGACCATTCCGTATGTTGATTCCGAGGACTAAACCCGATACCTTCTAAACTATTAATATATATTGCTAATTTTACATTGTTTAAAAGGGGATTTAGTAAGCATTTCAATGAAGTATAATTTTTACGATTTTAACTTTATTCAGCAGGGGTTCAAACCCCGGCTGAATAAAGTTAAAGCCCCCGGCGGATGCCACAGATTTTCAAAGGTAATTTTTGGAACTTAAGATCAAAGACTAAAAACGCCACGTCCTGTGGCAACGTCTTTGTGACC
>NZ_JBALOX010000156.1:4919-5161 GCF_036965165.1 Bacillus sp. JJ1521
GGCGCATTTGATTAGAGGAGGAATAAGGCATGTCCCAAAGTTTTTCAGCGGTATTAATGAATGAGAATGATAATGTTGCGACTGTTTTAGCTGATTTAGAGGCAGACTCATTAGTTACTGCCTCGCATGGTGACAGAAAGTTGAATGTAAAACTCTTACAATCGATTCCCTTTGGACATAAATTTGCGGTTGATTTAATTAAACAGGGTGAAAAGATTTATAAATATGGTGAAATCATTGGT
>NZ_JBALOX010000156.1:5253-12965 GCF_036965165.1 Bacillus sp. JJ1521
AGTGGGGGTTCGTAATCACGTATTGATACTTCCCACCATCACTTGTGCGACACAGGCTGCATATCAAATTACCCAGCTTGTGCATGGGACTGTTAGTTTTATTCACCAGCATGGTTGTACGCAGGTAGGGGTGGATTATGACCAAACGTTCCGAACGTATGTGGGGGTAGGACTTAATCCAAACGTGTATGGTGTAGTTGTACTAGGATTAGGCTGTGAAACACATCAGGCTAGAAGTGTAGCTGAAGAAATTGCAAAAAGCGGAAAACCGGTTGCGACGGTTTCGATACAGGAAAATGGCGGTACCTTACAAACAATCGCGAACGCAGCGAAAATTGCTACAAAAATGGTTCAGGATGCTTCTGCAATTATGAGAGAGCCATGTCATGTCAGTGAGTTAATTGTTGGAACGGAATGCGGTGGTTCGGATGCTTGCTCTGGTCTGTCTGCAAACCCTGCCGTTGGCCATGTGAGTGACTTAATCGTAAAAGCGGGTGGAACTGCAATCCTTGCAGAAACGACAGAATTAATCGGAGCCGAGCATTTGCTGGCAAACCGTGCCGTTGATGATCGTACAGTTGAAAGAGTATATGAAAAAATTAAGCAGGCTGAAGGCCGAGCGCTAATGATGGGGATTGATATTCGGACAGGTAATCCTACACCAGGGAACATTGCGGGAGGATTAAGCTCACTTGAGGAAAAATCACTTGGAGCCGCTACTAAGTCTGGCACGAGTCCTCTTCAAGAACTAATTGACTACGCGGACATTCCAACTAAAAAAGGGCTTGTCTGGATGGATACTCCCGGCCAGGATATTGAACAACTCACTGGAATGGTAGCGGGAGGTGCACAAGTAGTCTTGTTTACAACTGGTCGAGGTACGCCAACGGGATCACCAATTGCCCCTGTCATTAAAATTTCAACAAATACACCAATGTTTAATAGTATGGGAGATAATATGGATTTGAATGCTGGAACAATCATTGAAGGGAAAGAAACCGTTCAATCAGTTGGAGAATCAATCTTTGAAGAAATAAAATCCGTTTCATCTGGTAAACTAACAAAATCAGAAATATTGAAGCAGAACGACTTTGGCATTTGGAGAATCGGACCTACATTTTAACTTATAAAGTAAGGGCTCAAACCCCTACTGAATAAGTTTAAGCCTCCGGCGGATGCCACGTTTTTTCAAAGGTAATTTTCAGCTTTAACTGGCACTAAGCCCTCAATGAGGGCAACTGCCAGTAAAAGCCTGATTGGTTCAACTAACAATCTGTGGAGTAGTGAATCCACAGATTGAAGTTTCACTGTATCTCCCATAAGATCAAAGACTAANNTGTGGCAACGTCTTTATGACCCACTTCATGTGGGCCTAAAATCGGGCGCAAATACGCCCAGTCGTATTTGATTGGATGTGTGGATGGATTGAACAATAAAATTGGGATTATTGCAGATGATTTTACTGGAGCAAATGACTCAGGTGTGCAGCTTGCTTTAAAGGGCCTTCGTTCTTCGGTTATCCTTGACTGGAAGGAAGAAGGTAATTTGCAAAACCAAGATGTGTTAATTATCGATACGAATAGTCGTGCCTTAGCCGCCAAAGAAGCAGGGGCAGCTGTGAAAAAAGCGGCCCTCAAGCTACAAAGGTTGGGTTATCAATGCATTTATAAAAAAGTGGATTCGACCTTAAGAGGTAATATAAAGGCTGAACTTGATGCAATCGAAGAAGTCTATCAGCCAGAGTTAATCGTCATTGTGCCTGCACTACCAAAAATGGGAAGAACGACAAAGTCAGGTTATCACTACGTAAATGGAATCTTAATTTCAAAATCAGAATTTGGGAAGGATCCCAAGACACCTGTTACCGAGAGTTATATTCCACATTTGCTATTTAAAGATAGTCAGAGAAAAGCTTCGGTTTTATCAGAGGATGTGCTTCATGGTACCGAGGTAAAGTTTCTCCAGCAAATCGATGATTATTTGAAACAAGCCATATCATGGATTGTATGTGATATAGAGCGGGAATCAGATTTTCAAAGGATTCTAGAACGATTCATCATGACAGGAAAAAGGATTGTTTGGGTGGGCTCTGCCGGTTTAATTGAATATTTGCCTGAAGCCTTACAATTAAAAGGAAAAACGATTCACAATTCATCACCGGTCATAGGTAAAACATTAACAGTATCGGGCAGCCTTTCAAAAACGACAAGCCTTCAACTCGAGGAAGCAGCTCGATTAGAAGATGTGTTTGCCGTTAAATTAGATGTCCGGAAATTACTTCAACCGAACGTTGAGACAAGTTCCATTTTAGAAGAAATAGAATCACATTCCCATGCAAGGCATTACATGGTGTATGTTGAAGCGAATGAGGAAAATCGTAAAATTGCCCAAAATGAAGGTGAAATACAAGGTTTAAGTAAAATAGAAATTAGTGAGCGAATTGCGACTAGCTTAGGAATTGTGGCAAACGATATTTGTAACCTAAACCAATCAATTAATGGATTGATATTAACTGGCGGAGATACAGCAAAGGCAGTCTGTTCGATACTTGGGATTAAAGAGATGGAATTGGTTTCTGAAATCGAACCAGGTTTGCCGTTTGGACGATTAATTGGATATGAAAAGGATCTTTGGGCCGTTACGAAAGCTGGGGGATTCGGTAACAATGAATCTTTGAAAAATGCAATGCATTTTATGACTAAGGATGTGTGAACATTGACGAAGCAAAAACCAATCATTGGAATTACCATGGGAGATGGTGCCGGGGTTGGACCCGAAATTATTTTAAAAAGCCTAGCTGAACAAGAAGTCCATGAAATATGTAACCCAATCGTAATTGGTGATGCAAAAATACTTGAGCGGGCAAAAGCTTATGTTCATTCTACGCTCTCTATTCATTCCATCCAACGGATTGAGGATGCAGATTTTCAAATGGGCATTGTTAATTGTCTTGATCTTAATTTATTGCCTGCGGAGTTGCCTGTTGGAAAGGTTTCGGCAGAAGCAGGTCATGCCGCATATGAATATTTGGCAAAAGCTATTGAACTAGCAAAGCAGAAGCAAATAGATGCAATTTGTACGGCACCTTTAAATAAAGAAGCCTTGCATAAAGGTGGACATATATACCCTGGTCACACGGAGATCTTGGCTGATTTGACCGGGACAACAGATTTTTCGATGATGTTATCTGCACCTAATTTAAAGGTCATTCATGTTACAACACATGTGGGGATACTCGATGCAGTTAAAATGATCAATCCTGAACGTGTTTATAATGTGATCAAATTAGCGGATGAAACTTTAAAAAGATCTGGAATCAAAAATCCTAAGATTGCTGTTTGTGGAATCAATCCTCATGCTGGTGAAAATGGGTTGTTCGGGTACGGTGAAGAGGAGGAGAAAGTGATTCCTGGTGTACAAAAAGCTCAGGCAGAAGGTATAGAAGCTTTTGGTCCATTGCCTGCTGATACTCTATTTTTCCGTGCAGTTCGTGGGGATTTTGATATCGTTGTCGCTATGTATCATGATCAAGGGCACGGACCCGTAAAAGTACTGGGGCTTGACGCTGGGGTAAATATTACAGTTGGCTTACCCATTATTCGTACGAGTGTGGACCATGGAACGGCTTTTGATATTGCAGGCAAAGGGATTGCGGATGAAAAAAGTTTAACTGAAGCCATTCGCCAAGCAGTAGATTTTACACCGAAGTTACTTAGTAGATATTGCTAATAAATACGGGTTGACGCTCTTATACGTATTATAGTAGTATAGAAAATAATTGAATAAGACCTCACTTTTTAGTAGTGAGGTAGAGGCGCGATGTTTAACAGTCTTTAGTGGAGCTTGAGAAGCAATGATGCTAAAGAGAAGGAAATGTCGCCGAAGTGTGTAATATTCTCAAGTCATTACATGCTGGGTCTGCAGTTAAGAGCTGCAGGACTGTCTCAATAAACCCCCAGTTTATTGAGTTGAGCTATCTCATTTGGGATAAAGAGAGGACTTTAGGCTAACGATACAGCGACCTGAGTATATCTCAGGTCGTTTTTTGTCGAAAATTATCAAAAAACGGGAGGGAATACTATGAGAAACAAGCTATCATTATTCATAGTTTTATTGATTTCAACGATACTTTTATTAGCTGGATGTGGGACAAGTAATGGTTCTGATTCCGGGTCGTCAGAAGATAATACATTTAAAGTCGGTCTTGAAGCGGGATATGCGCCATTTAACTGGACTCAAAACGATGATTCCAACGGTGCAGTTAAAATTGCGGGCTCTAAAGAATTTGCGGGTGGCTATGATGTAGAAATCGCGAAAAAAGTAGCTGAAGGATTAGGAAAAGAATTAGTCATTGTCAAAACAGAGTGGGATGGCTTAGTTCCAGCTCTACAATCAGGGAAAATTGATGCAATCATAGCGGGTATGTCACCGACAGAAAAACGTAAAGAAGCAATCGATTTCTCGGACAATTACTATACATCAAATTTAGTGATGGTTGTGAAAAAAGGCAGCAAGTATGAAGGTGTTACTTCTATTCAAGATTTCAAAGGAGCAAAAATTACAGCTCAATTAAATACGTTCCATTATTCAGTGATTGATCAAATTGAAGGTGTTGAGAAGAAAACAGCGATGGATAACTTCCCAGCAATGCGAGTTGCTCTTGAATCAGGAATGATTGATGGGTACGTCTCAGAACGTCCTGAAGGAATTAGTGCTTCATCTGCAAATGAAAACTTTGTAATGGTTGAATTTGAAGATGGATTTAAAACATCAGCAGACGACACAGCAATCGCAGTTGGACTTCAAAAAGGCAGTGAATTTACAGATAAAATCAATGAGGTTTTAGCAGGTATTTCCGAAGAAGAACGTACAAGCATTATGGATTCGGCTATTCTAAATCAACCAGCAGCACAATAAAAATGCCAAGAACCGGCTGTATATCAACATACAGTCGGTTTTATAAGTAAAGGAGGAAATAAGATGAGTTTTGAGTGGGTCGTTCGAATAATCGCAGAAAACTGGCCTATGTTCCTTCGTGGAGCTGGTTTAACGCTTTTGATTGCACTCATTGGAACAATCTTTGGGGCAGCGATTGGATTGTTAGCAGGCGTAATCCGAACAATTCCAATGCCAGAGCGCGGAGTGAATAAAATAAGTTTAAAAGTGATTAATGCAATCCTCTCAATCTATATTGAATTCTTCCGTGGAACACCGATGATTGTACAAGCGATGGTTATTTATTACGGTTCTGCGTTAGCATTTGGTATCGATATGAATGTTTTTGTTGCAGCGATTATCGTTGTATCGATCAATACAGGAGCATATATGGCTGAGTATGTTCGCGGTGGGATTGTATCAATTGATAAAGGACAGTTTGAAGCAGCACATGCGATCGGAATGAATCATTTCCAAACAATGTGGAATGTAGTATTACCGCAGGTTTTACGTAATATTCTGCCAGCAACAGGTAATCAATTTGTGATTAATATTAAGGATACTTCCGTTCTGAATGTGATTTCAGTTACAGAATTATTTTTCGTAACAAAATCGATTTCAGGAAACAATTTTAGATATTTTGAATCGTTTTTCGTAGCATGTATACTCTATTTTGTGATGACCTTCATTGTCACAAGAATTCTATTATACTTTGAAAAAAAATTAGATGGCTCTGATAACTATACGATTATTGGGAACGATAGACCATTACAAGCAAATCAAAATAATTGAAGAAGGAGGAGAGAAGATGGAAAAGATTATTGATATTCAACATTTAAACAAATCCTTTGGCACTCATGAAGTATTAAAAGATATTAATTTCTCAGTGAATAAAGGAGAAGTAGTCACCATCATCGGTTCTTCAGGATCTGGTAAATCAACTCTTCTTCGTTGTATCAATCTGTTAGAAAAACCAAGTGGCGGGCAAATTATCTATCTTGGAGAAAATATATTGGATAACAAGCATGATGTCGCTTCCTATCGAAGACATTTAGGGATGGTTTTCCAACAATTTAACTTATTTAATAATCATAATGTCCTTAGTAATTGTGTTGTGGGACAAATAAAAGTACTAAAACGATCTAAGGAAGAAGCCGAAAAAGTAGCGATGAAATACTTGAAGGTTGTTGGCATGGACAAATATATTAACGCCAAGCCAAAACAATTATCTGGTGGGCAAAAGCAACGGGTAGCAATTGCAAGAGCTCTCTCCATGGAACCAGATGTCATGTTATTTGATGAGCCAACATCAGCCCTTGATCCAGAAATGGTAGGGGAAGTTCTAAAAGTCATGAAGGAACTAGCTGAGTCTGGTCTTACCATGTTAATCGTAACCCATGAAATGGAATTTGCAAAAGAAGTATCTGACCGAGTTGTATTTATGGAAAAGGGAGTTATCGCAGAAGAAGGAAGTTCTGAGCAAATCTTCAATCATCCAACCCAAGCTCGAACTAGGGAGTTCCTAAAACGTACTTTAGTACAATCATAATGTAAAAGCTGACTATAAGTGCCTGATCCACAGTGAATGAACTAAGGATCAGGATATGATAAAAGGCCAATCTCCGTAATGAGATTGGCCTAATTACGTTTATATTTGTTTTTCTTCTACGATTAGATTTACCTTCTGTTTCCGATAAAGTCGTTGACCTATATACGTTTGGAGTGCTAGGAAAATACCGCCTACTACCCAATAGAGCGGTAATGCAGCGGGTGCCCTAAATGAAATGAAAACAATCATAATCGGTGACAATAAACCCATAAACTTCAATTGCTGTTGCTGACTTTGCCCCATATTTAATTGAGAGATTTTGAATTGAATGAAATAAATAATCCCCGCAATGATTGTTAAAATTAAATCAGGATGCCCTAGACTAAACCATAAAAAAGTATGGTGAGAGATTTCTGCTGAACTGCGGATTGCATAATAGAGTCCAGTTAAGATAGGCATCTGAATGAGTAGTGGCAAACATCCCATATTTAGCGGGTTAATACCGTGTTGCTGATAGAGTCCCATCATTTCTCGCTGCAGCTCTTGTTTCTTTTTCGGATCTGTTTCAGCAGATATTTTCTTCTGGATCATTTCCATTTCTGGCTTAACTAGCTCCATTTTTTCTTTCATAGTTGCTTGGTTTTTATACTGTTTCAACATGGAAGGCATCATAACCAAACGAATTAAGATTGTTACGATAATGATGGCTACTCCATAGCTACCATTAAATGTATTTGCAATAAAATTGATAAGCAGTGTTAAAGGATCTACTAAATAAGTGGTGAAAAATCCTTCATGATTACTCGAATTTACCCCGCACCCGGAAAGTAGTGCTGAAAGTGCAATTAAAAGGGTAATGAAACTGATAACGGAACGATGTTTTTTCATGTTTCCTCCTTAAAAGTTTGAATTTAACGATTAAGATTAAAGGAAACAAGACTATCAGCATCATCACTTGTAAATACTCTATTTCTTATTGATTTTACAATTCTTCTTGTAATAAAATACTGAATTAAAAGACTTCTATTTAGATCAAAACTTTTGCTTTCATTCTTTTGTATTTTTGTGATATCGGAAAAGGGTGTATCAAAACCAACTTCAACCCTTTGAGCCGACAATAACGTCAACATTAGTCCTAGACACAAACTAACATTTAGTGCCATCAGCGTATATAATTCTGGATCAAGTAATAAAAAATCTAATAACAAAGGATACACACCCCATTATT
>NZ_JBALOX010000157.1:0-8136 GCF_036965165.1 Bacillus sp. JJ1521
TCAGTAAATTACCTGTTTTATTAACACAAATACATAAAAAAGATATAGTAGGAGGATTTAAATGAAAACGATTGCGGAATTAGAAGACTTTATGTCGACACCTAGTGAAGATTTAATTAAGGACATTCAACAACTCGATGGAGACATCATGATTATAGGTGTAAGTGGAAAAATGGGACCGACTTTAGCGAAACTAGCAAAGCGAGCTGTTAATCAGTCAGGTTTATCTAAAAAAGTAATTGGTGTTGCGAGATTCTCAGATGAAAGTTTAATAGAAGAACTAGAGGCATCTGGCATTGAAACCATCAAAGCTGATCTTTTGAAAGAAGAAGACCTTCTAAGCCTGCCGAACGTAAAAAATATTATTTTTATGGCAGGCACTAAATTTGGAACAGTGGGGAATGAGCATTATACATGGGCAATGAATGCATATCTTCCAGGACGTATCGCAGAAAAATTTAAGGACTCACGGATTGTTTCGTTTTCGACTGGAAATGTATATCCATTAACCTCAGTTTTAAGCAATGGTTGTACGGAAGACGTAGCTCCAAATCCAGTTGGTGAATATGCACAATCCTGTTTAGGCAGAGAACGAGTGCTTACTTATTTCTCTCATAAACACCAAACTCCAGTTGTCCTATTTAGACTTAATTATGCAATTGACCTTCGATATGGAGTTTTACTCGAAATTGCAAAATCAGTATCACAAGGTAAACCTATTGATTTAACAATGGGAAATGTGAATGTCATTTGGCAAGGAGACGCGAATGAATACGCAATTCGCTCCTTATTACATACAAATCATCCTCCACAAATCATTAATGTGACAGGACCTGAAACGTTATCAGTAAGATGGCTAGCTAATGAATTCGGCAAACGAATGGAAAAGGAACCGTTATTCGTAAATAGTGAAAGCCCTACGGCATTGTTAAATAATGCATCACATGCTCATAAATTATTTGGCTATCCAAAGGTAACGGTTCAACAGATGATTGATTTGATTGCGGACTGGGTTATCGGTGATGGGGAAACCATCAATAAGCCAACGCATTTCCAAGAAAGAGAAGGTGCATTTTAATGCTAAAAGAGGCTGTTAAGATAAAGCTTCATGAGGGCACAGTGATTCCCGCTCATCCACTTGCATTGACAGAAGAAAGACAGCTTGATGAAGCAGGACAGCGAGCATTAACACGCTACTATATTGATGCTGGTGTCGGTGGAATTGCAGTGGGCGTTCATACCACACAGTTCGAAATTCGTGATCCTGAATTCAATTTGTATCAAAAAGTGTTATCGCTTGCAATTGAAGAAACGAAGCGTGCCAATGTTTCTGAAAGCTTCATAAAGATAGCTGGTATTTGTGGACCCACAGAGCAAGCTATTCATGAAGCAACATTCAGTAAAGGGATTGGCTATGATTTAGGACTGTTAAGTATGGGGGGATTAAATCACCTGTCTGAAGATGAATTACTTGAACGTGCCGAAAAGGTAGCGGAAATTATACCGGTGTTTGGCTTTTATCTGCAACCTGCAGTGGGGGGACGGATTTTCTCTTATGAATTTTGGGAGCGTTTTGCTTCTATTCAAAATGTGCACGCGATAAAAATTGCACCGTTTGATCGATATTGTTCGATAGACGTCGTTCGTGCCGTTTGCAATTCACCTCGAAATGAGGATATTGCTTTATACACCGGAAATGACGATAACATAATAAACGATTTACTTATGACATATGAATTTACTGTTGGTAATCATGTGGTTGAAAAGAAAATCGTTGGTGGCCTTCTTGGACACTGGTCGGTTTGGACAAAACAAGTCGTTGAGACATTTGAGGAGATTAAAAAGGTCAGAGAACAGGATTCAATTCCAACAAAGTTACTCACTCTTGGTCAACAAATTACAGATGCCAATGCTGCGATATTTGATTCACGAAACAGCTTCAAAGGAAGCATAGCTGGAATTAATGAAATCCTAGCACGACAAGGATTGCTTCAAGGTAATTGGTGTTTAGTGGATCGTGAAGTTTTAAGTCCGGGTCAGGCAGAGGAGTTAGACCGCATTTATACTAGCTACCCGCATTTACATGATGATGAATTTGTAAAAGCAAACTTATCAAAGTGGTTGGCAAATAATTGACGGAGGAAGGATTTCAAATGAAAAGAATTGTCGCAAACAACAAGAAAGTTGAAATCATCGAGGATGAAGTACCAAGTATTGAAGGAAAACCATCCTATATATTAGTCAAAACATTATATTCAGTCATTTCGCCAGGTACTGAGCTATCGATGCTTGCTATTAGTGAAAATAAGCAGTTTCATCTTGGCTATAGTGCGATGGGCGAAGTTGTTGATTGCGGTAGTGACATTACCGATGTGAAAAAAGGGGATCTAGTTGCTTGTTACGGTGCTCCATATGTTCACCATGATGAATATTTACAAGTTCCGAAACCATTATATGCCAAGGTACCCGATTCCGTTGATCCGAAGGAAGCAGCCCTAGGTGGACTTGGGGCGATTGCGATTCATGCGCTACGGATAGCCAATCTTCAATTTGGTGAAACAGTCGTCATCGTTGGATTAGGAGTTTTAGGACAATTAATCGCTAAAATTGCCAATGCAGCAGCCTATAATGTGATTGCCTATGATTTGCATGAAAGTCGTGTTGACATGCTTAAGAAAGAAAATATTAAATCATTTGTGTCTATCGAAGAAATGGAAGAGGCCATACGGATTGATACGAATTCACGAGGAGCGGATGCGGTCCTATTATGTGCCGGAGGCAAACGTTCTCTACTTACTCATGAATGCTTGAAATGGATTCGTAACAAAGGAAAAGCAGTCATTGTTGGTGATATTGAGCCAGATTTTCCGAGAGACTTAATGTTTGGTAAAGAGGCGCAGCTACTCATTTCTCGGGCAGGAGGTCCTGGTAGATACGATAGTGTTTATGAAAGGGACGCCGTTGATTATCCTTATGAATATGTCCGCTGGACAGAAGGAAGGAACCTGGAAGAATATATTCGACTAATTAAGGAAAAACGAATCGATGTCCGGCCATTTATTTCAGAAGTTGTTGAATTTGTCGATGCACCCCATGAATTTGATAAACTGTTGAAAAAGGAATCTACAACACTTACAAAATTAATTCATTTTCCGTAAGGACTTTGAAAAATACGTAATAAACTGTACGAAGGAAGGTTTTTATCGCATTTAAGATGAGCTCCACATTTTGGTATTGACGAGTTTTCTTGTTTATACCAAGGGACGCCACATTAGAGGGATATTAAAACCTTCCTTTTATTAAGCAGAAAAGAGGTATCAAATATGCAAATAAATTTTATAGGTGAAACAAATTCAATTTTAAAAGGTTTAGGGCTTTTAACCGATGAGCTAAACATTGAATTACATGAAAAAGGATACCCAATTACGGTTACACAAAGGGTTGGAAATATCCATGTCAGCAATAAGGATGGAAAAGGTGAAATCTTTTATCAGGAGAAAATCCATTTCTATCGCGCGATTGGTGTGTGGTTAGAGAATTATAGGAAAAAAGGCGACTTCGAGTTGACCGAAGAGCCAAATTTTTATACGAGTGGTGTCATGCTGGATGTTTCTAGAAATGCCGTATTAAAAGTAGAGGAAGTTCAAGGGTTTCTAAGAAAATTGGCGGTCATGGGCTTAAATGTCGTCATGCTTTATACAGAGGATACTTACGAAGTTCCAGATTATCCGTATTTTGGGTATATGCGTGGTAGATACACGGAAGATGAACTAAAGGCATGTGATGAATATGCACATACCTTTGGAATTGAAATGATTCCTTGTATTCAAACCCTGGCCCATTTAACAATGGCATTAAAATGGGGCTATGCAAAAGAAATGAGAGATACTGCTGACATATTATTAGCTGGTGATTCGAAAACATACCAATTTATTGAAAGTATGATTGAGGCTGCTTCAAAGCCATTTAAATCTAACCGGATTCATATTGGAATGGATGAAGCTCATCAGCTTGGGCTTGGTCGATATTTAGATATAAATGGATATGAAAACCGCTTTGAGATCATGAATAAGCATTTAGAGCAAGTAGTATCGATTGCGGAGCGTCGGGGCTTAAAACCAATGATTTGGAGCGATATGTATTTCCGCTTAGGTTCTAAACACGGAGAATATTATGATAAAGATGTACATATTCCAAAAGAAGCGATTGACTCTATACCAAAGAATGCCCAGCTTGTTTATTGGGACTATTATCATGCGGATGAAGAGTTTTATCGTTCTTATATACAAAAACATAAAGAATTAGGAAGAGATACTCTTTTCGCTGGTGGGGCATGGACATGGAATGGAATTTCTCCAAATTACGGAAGAGCATTTGTAACAACAGAAGCTGCTTTATCAGCGTGTAAAAAAGATGGGATTCAAGAAGTTTTTACAACATTATGGGGCGACAATGGTGCGGAAACTCCGCTCACAACTGCATTACCTGTCATCCAACTCTATGCGGAACATACTTATCATGAAACTGTTACCAGGGAACATCTTGCACAACGATTTCAGTTTTGTACGGGTAGTCATTTAGAGGATTTCCTGATTCTTAATGGATTGGATGAAACGCCTGGGGTAATGAAAAATAATTTAAATTCATCAAACGCTTCAAAATTTTTATTATGGCAGGATCTTTTAATCGGTTTATTTGATAAAAATATCAATGGGTTACAAATGAATGAGCATTATAAGAAGCTTTTTCCCGAATTAAAGGGTGCCAAAGAGAGAAATCCTAAAGTTTCGTCCTCATTTGATTTTTACCAACAATTATCGAATGTCCTAAGTGTAAAGGCGGAAATGGGTATCCATTTGAAGACAGCTTATGACCAAAAAGATAAAAAAGGAATGTCCGACCTTTTAGGAGTCATTAATGAGTTGGCTGCCGAGGTAAGAACTCTGCATTCCAAACATAGGGAGGTTTGGTTTTCATTATACAAACCATTTGGTTGGGAAATTATTGAGTTCCGCTATGGCGGATTAGTAGCCCGATTGGAAACGACACAATTACGGGTTCAACAATGGATAGAAGGTACAATCGATAGAATTGAAGAATTAGAAGAAAAGAGATTAGTACATGATGGTCCAAATGGAATTCTAGAAGGATCTTTAGGAAACCACTTTTACCACCGAATTGCCACAGCGGGGAATTTTAATTGGTAAATATATGTATCAATTGGAGGTGAAATTATGCCTATTATTCAGTTTCCAAAAGACATGAAATGGGGAACAGCGACGGCTGCTTATCAAGTGGAAGGAGCAGCATTTGAGGATGGGAGAGGGTTATCCATATGGGATACCTTTTCCCGTACCCCAGGAAAAGTGATGAATGATGATAATGGTGATATCGCTTGTGATAGCTATCATCGTTATCAAGAGGATATTGTATTATTAGACCAATTAGGTGCTAATGTGTATCGCTTTTCAGTTTCATGGCCAAGGATTTATCCAAATGGAAGAGGAGAACTAAATCCAGTAGGTTTGCAATATTATCATAATTTAGTAGATCAATTGGTGGAAAAAGGAATCGAGCCAATGCTTACCCTGTACCACTGGGATCTTCCACAGGCGCTACAAGATCAAGGTGGTTGGGCGAACAGAGAAACAGTTGATGCCTTTAGCGAATATGCTGAAACCATTTTTAAGGAGTTTAATGGGAAAGTGAAATATTGGCAAACAATTAACGAACCGTTATGTGCCGCCTTTTTATCGAATTATCGAGGTGTTCATGCGCCAGGGTATCAAGATCTTCAACTTGCTGTAGATGTTTCTCATCATTTGGTGTTAGCACATGGAAAAGCCGTTAAGGTATTTCGTGAACTAGGAATAGAAGGAAAAATTGGCACAGCAACGAATACCACATGGAGAGAACCTTTTAGTAATCGATTAGAAGATATCGAAGCCTGTAGGAGAGAGATTGGACATAACATTGATTGGTTTCTAGATCCTATTTTTAAGGGAGAGTATCCATCCTATTTAGTGGATTGGTTTAAAAAGAAAGGTGCAGAGCTGCATATTGAAGAAGGAGATATGGAAATCATCAAGCAGCCCATTGATTTTATAGGTGTTAACTATTATTCAGGAAATGTCGCTCGCTATCAAGAAAATACTGGATTACTAGATATTGAGAATATTGAAATTGATTATAACCACACACATATCGGCTGGCCCATCTATGCAGATGGATTTTATAAAGTATTTCAATATCTAGCTGAACGATATGGAAATACTCCGTTATTTATTACCGAAAATGGAGCTTGTTGTGTTGATAAACTTGTCGATGGAAAAGTGAATGACCAGGACCGAATAAACTATTATAAGCAGCATTTGACTGCTGTAAGTAGAGCGATTGAATCAGGAATCCCAATCATTGGATATCTAGCTTGGTCGTTATTAGATAATTTTGAGTGGGCAGACGGTTATGGGAAGCGATTTGGTCTCGTATATGTAGACTTTGATTCATTAGAACGTATTAAAAAAGAAAGCTACCACTGGTACAAAGAAGTAATTGCCAATGGATGTTTGGAAATCTAAATCATCTTGTTAGGCAACTTACGGAAATAGAGGAAAGAGGTCGATATTATGCAAAACGTCTTATTGATTGGTGCAGGAACAATGGGGATGGAGCATGCTAGTTCCTATTATGCGATGGAGGATGTTCAAGTCGTTGGGATTGTTGATTTTAAAAAAGAACAAGCCGCTCAAATCATCGGTGATCATGATACAAAGATTTTTCAAACATTAGAAGAGGCAGTAAAAGGTCTCGAACATATTGACGTGATTGATGTTTGTGTTCCGACTTTCCTGCATAAAGAGTATGTGATGAAAGCTGCGGATTTCGGAATAGATGTCATTTGTGAAAAACCATTAGCTTACACACTTGACGATGCTCGCGAAATGATGGATTACTGTGCGAAGAAAAATGTGAAATTATTTGTAGGGCATGTTGTCCGATTTTTTCCGCAGTATGCAAAAGCAAAAGAGTTTGTTGCTAAAGGGGCAATTGGTGATATTGGAGTCGTACGAACAAGACGTGGCGGAAGTTTTCCGGCAGGGTTGAACGATTGGTATTCAGACCGGACAAAAAGTGGTGGTGTGATTCTAGATTTAATCATCCACGATTTTGATTTTCTACGTTGGACCTTTGGTGAGGTGGAGCGAGTATTTGCGAAAGGACTTACTAAACTAGATTATGCAATTGTGACATTGGTCTTTAAATCCGGAGTAATCGCACACGTTGAGGGTTCCTGGCTCCATCAAACGTTCTCTACCCAATTTGAATTTGCAGGAAAAAGCGGAATAATCGAATATGATAGTTTAAAAGAAGAGCCTATTTTCCTCTCCATTAAACAATCAAATGGGGCAAAAACAGGTGTTCAAGTGCCTCAAAGTCCGCTGAAGAAATCACCCTATTTTATTGAACTTGAGCATTTTTTGAAATGTTTGAAAACAAATGGAACGCCAATTGTTACAGCAGAAGATGCATATAAAGCGATGGAAATATCAATCGCAACCCTTCAATCACTAAAAACGGGTTTGCCTGTGACTCTTAATCAAAAGGGGGAGAATTAAAGATGAAGATTGGAATCATAAGCTTTGCCCATATGCATGCCACTAGTTATGCATCTGTCATAAAAGAAATGGAAGGCGTCACATTAGCTGGTATAGCTGATGAAAATGAAGAAAGAGGCATGAAATACTCGCAACTTTATGATGCCGTTTATTATAAAAATTATCAGGAACTACTTGATTCGGATGTTGATGCAGTTATTGTGACATCTGAAAACAGTCTTCATCATCAGCATGTAATGGCTGCAGCTAAGGCAGGGAAACATGTCTTATGTGAAAAGCCTTTAGCTACCAATTTAAAAGATATCGAAGAAATGATTCGTGTATGTGAACAAAATCATGTTCTGTTAGGAACAGCTTTTCCTGTCCGATTTAATACTCCAATTCAACATGCTAAGAAAGTGATTGAAGAAGGCGTACTAGGAGAGATTTTAGCCATTAAAGGCACAAATCGGGGTAGCAATCCTGGGGGCTGGTTTATTGACAAGGAGAAATCAGGCGGTGGGGCTGTTCTAGACCATAC
>NZ_JBALOX010000158.1:0-34244 GCF_036965165.1 Bacillus sp. JJ1521
CGGGAAGTAGCTCAGCTTGGTAGAGCACTTGGTTTGGGACCAAGGGGTCGCAGGTTCGAATCCTGTCTTCCCGACCATTCTAATATTTGGGGCCTTAGCTCAGCTGGGAGAGCGCCTGCCTTGCACGCAGGAGGTCAGCGGTTCGATCCCGCTAGGCTCCACCAATGATTTTAATAAGTAATAATATTAGTTTATGGCGGTGTAGCTCAGCTGGCTAGAGCGTACGGTTCATACCCGTGAGGTCGGGGGTTCGATCCCCTCCGCCGCTACCATTTAATTTTTAAGAACTTCGGACCTTTAGCTCAGCTGGTTAGAGCAGACGGCTCATAACCGTCCGGTCGTAGGTTCGAGTCCTACAAGGTCCACCAGTTACAACTTCTTATATGTGGAGGAATACCCAAGTCCGGCTGAAGGGATCGGTCTTGAAAACCGACAGGGGTGTTAAAGCCCGCGGGGGTTCGAATCCCTCTTCCTCCGCCATATTTTTTTGAAAAATAGTATGGTAAAAACTTTATAATTTCTATTATCGCGGGGTGGAGCAGTCTGGTAGCTCGTCGGGCTCATAACCCGAAGGTCGTAGGTTCAAATCCTGCCCCCGCAACCAAAAAAAAAGTATTGACTAGAACAAAATCTTATAGTAATATAATATTTGTCTTAAAATAAAAGACGAAATATTAAATAAATGGTCCCGTGGTGTAGCGGTTAACATGCCTGCCTGTCACGCAGGAGATCGCCGGTTCGATCCCGGTCGGGACCGCCATATGTTGTGGCTCAGTAGCTCAGTCGGTAGAGCAAAGGACTGAAAATCCTTGTGTCGGCGGTTCGATTCCGTCCTGAGCCACCTTATTTATTTCATACAAATTTATGGCGATTGTGGCGAAGTGGTTAACGCATCGGATTGTGGTTCCGACATTCGTGGGTTCGATTCCCATCAGTCGCCCCTTATAATTTAATTGTGCGGGTGTAGTTTAATGGTAAAACCTCAGCCTTCCAAGCTGATGTCGTGAGTTCGATTCTCATCACCCGCTCCATTTTTTTACCTTAATGGGCCTATAGCTCAGCTGGTTAGAGCGCACGCCTGATAAGCGTGAGGTCGATGGTTCGAGTCCATTTAGGCCCACCATATTTTATTATTCCGCAGTAGCTCAGTGGTAGAGCTATCGGCTGTTAACCGATCGGTCGTAGGTTCGAGTCCTACCTGCGGAGCCATATTTGGGGAAGTACTCAAGTGGCTGAAGAGGCGCCCCTGCTAAGGGTGTAGGTCGCGTAAGCGGCGCGAGGGTTCAAATCCCTCCTTCTCCGCCATAACGATTTTAAATAAATAATAATTCTGGCCCGTTGGTCAAGCGGTTAAGACACCGCCCTTTCACGGCGGTAACACGGGTTCGAATCCCGTACGGGTCATCAAGCGCTATGAGAATTTCTCATGGCGTTTTTTGTTGTTTACCCATTCCTTTTTGTAATAAGAAAAACACCTTGACCAGGTGTTTTAATCTTGCGGTATAATATCTTCTTCAATTTTCTGCGCTGGGTTGTCTAAATCCACATCGGAAAAGATACCGGGAGAGATTCCGCGGAACATATCAAACGCAAGGATTTTATCGTCTGGTGCATCAAATAATGGAGCTTGTCCGTTAAAATCCTCAACCTCTTTTTTTCGTCTCATCTTACAACACCTCCATTTATTATCCTTCCAGTTCCTCCTTTAAATATTCTTGGATTAAATATTCCCGAATGACTACCCGTGGAAGCATTCCCGTTGCGCCCGGTCACACAATTTATGCTTCAATAACTTAGATTTGCGTCGATTCCCACTTATATGCGTCGATGCCCACACTTATGCGTCGCCTCACCCTTATTTGTGCCAATCCCCAATGGAATGAAAAAAATATTAATTCTACTCAGAGATTTCAATGACAAATTTATACAGGAGTACTATAATATATTTAGAATTTTCTTGAAATAATATGTCAAAGGGGGATTACATGAGTTCGGAAGTCATTGTGAAAAGACGGTTATGGCCGAGGAAGAAACGTTTTAAAGTTGTTTTTATTATAGGGATCTTTATCATACTACTTCTTACAGCAAGTATAGTAGCAGGCTATTTATTTTTGAGAAAAAGTCTACCGGTTATTGAAGGAAAGATTCCAGTCGCTGGCATAACCGAAGAGATTGAAGTCATCCGTGATAAAAATGGGGTGCCCCATATTGCTGCCCAAAATACGCATGATTTGTATTTTGCCCAAGGGTATGTAACGGCACAGGATCGTCTTTTTCAAATGGATTTAAGTCGTAGACAGGCTTCTGGAGAGCTTAGTGAAGTGATTGGCGCTTCTCTTGTTGAACAGGATAAATATTTTAGAACACTTGGTTTAAGACGAGCTGCTGAAATCTCATATGATGGATATTCAAATGAGGCAAAGGCTGTTCTTCAGTCTTATGCCGATGGGGTAAATGCTTTTATAAAAGAAGCAAAAGAAAAGAATACGTTACCTGTTGAATTTACACTGGCGGGATATGAGCCAACCGAATGGAGTCCAATTGATTCTCTGACGATTGGAAAGTACATGGCTTATGATTTAGGGGGACATTATAAAGGGCAAGCATTTCGCTACTATATGGCCCAGCATGTTTCAGAGGAAAAATTAATAGAATTATTCCCTACTTATCCTGAAGATGGGGCAACTGTTATTCAAGCAATGAAGGACAATCCAATTGATATTACAAAAAGTATAGCAACTGCTCCGTTTCCAAATGAGTTTAATGGAAGTAATAACTGGGTAGTTAATGGTGAAAAATCAGAATCAGGTATGCCCATTCTAGCGGATGATCCGCATCTAGCATTAGCGACACCTTCGATTTGGTATGAAACGCATCTGCAAAATGATGAAGTTAACGTGAGTGGTGTTATTTTTGCCGGAGTTCCAGGAATCATCTTAGGTCGAAATGAACATATTGCTTGGGGAGTTACAAATGTCGGTCCTGATGTTCAGGATTTATATATTGAAAAAAGGAATCCCAATAATCCGAACCAGTTCGAATATATGGGGAAGTGGGAAGAGGCAACCATCGTGGAGGAGCCAATTAAGGTAAAAGATGAAAAGACCATCCCATATCAGGTTCAGATTACAAGACATGGCCCCATTATTTCAGAATTTACCCATGATCATAAAGAGGAAACAGCTTTAGCATTAAGATGGACAGCACTGGATGCTTCGACTGAGTTAGAGGCCGTATTGATGTTTAACAAGGCGAAAAATTGGGATGAATTTAAAGAAGCTCTTACATATTTCCATACACCTGCTCAAAACTTTGTTTTTGCAGCTACAGATGGTACGATTGCTTACCGGGCAAATGGGTTAATCCCAATCCGAAAAAATGGGGATAGTTCTGTACCAGTTCCAGGGTGGACCAATGAGTACGAGTGGGAGGGATATATTCCTTGGAATGAACTGCCTACCATTGTGAATCCAGAGGAAGGTTTTATTTCTACAGCAAATAATAAAATTGCACCAGATGAATATCCGTACCATATAACAAATACTTGGGCACAGCCTTATCGTCAGCAACGCATTCAAGATGTTTTATCAAGTACGGAAGTGCTAACAGTTGATGATATGCTGCAACTCCAATTTGATCAACAAAATTTACAGGCCGAGGAGTTTGTTCCAATTTTCCTAGAAGTATTATCAAACAACGAGGACCAGCTACGAGAAATTGATAAAACTGTCATGGAGGATTTTAAAGACTGGGATTTTGTTGACCGAAAAGAAGCTGGAGAGCCCTTAGTCTTCCATAATTGGATGGATGAATTTGCAAATATGCTGTTTGAGGAAACCATTCCAAAGGAAATTGATAAATTATTTGAAGGTAAATCCCAAATCGTAGACCAAATGATTCGTGAAGCTAAACATGGACATGAGGGGATTTGGGTATCTGAGGCAGGCGGTTTGGAGCAGGTTACAGTTGATTCTTTTAAAAGAGCTGTAGATTTTGCTGCGGAAAAGCAAGGGGATAACCCAAGCAAATGGTCTTGGGGTGAATTTCACCAAGTTCCGTTTAATCATCCATTATCTGCAATCTCACCGTTAAATTATTTATTTAACAACAATGAAGCTGTCCCTATGGGTGGGAGTGGAATAACAGTTGCAGCTGCAAGTTTTAATTATAGTTCGGGTGCAATCACCCACGGAGCGGCATGGAGATCCGTCATTGATCTATCAAACATGAATGAAAGCTATAATGTCGTTGGTCCAGGTCAATCTGGTCATGTATTAAGTTCTTTTTATCATAATCAAATTTCTGATTGGACAACAGGTAAGTACCATATCACCTATACTGAAAAAGAAAAGTATGAAGTGAATAGTCATAAGCTTGTTTTAGAACCAACTAAGTAACCTAAAAAAAGCAGTGGAACTGATTCCACTGCTTTCATTTTATTGTCTAGCTTCAGGCACCATCGACTCGAGGTCATAAGCTAATCGATTCGGAAGGTAAAATGCACCAATTGTCAGCGCTTTTCCTATGCTTGTCGCCGTTAGGCAGGTGCCTTGCGCTTTTCTAATTAATCTTCAGCTTCATCCTCCGTATATGGCTCTTTTTCATAGGGAGGAAGGTCTCCGAACATCGTCATAATTCCTTCTTCATCAAGCACCTCTTCATATCGTTCATGCTGGTTATTTGGATATATAATAATTTCTTTTCCTTCGATATCTGTTGCAACAAAATTTTCGTAATCCTCAACATAGCCCACATTTTCATCAGATTCAAGCAATACTTCGTTATAGCTATCAACGGGGTCTGCGAGGTCTGAAGGGGATTCTGAAGTTCCGTACCTTGCGACATCCTGCCATGAATCCTCTGCATCATATGCTACATTGTCTTCCTCATCCACAAACTTCCCAAATGGTGGCATTAATACGCCCTCTTCAATCGGTCGATTATGTGATACAACTTGATTAGGACTATGTTCCACACAATACGTTGTTGTTGGAATCGCATCTAGACGATCAACTGGAATGTCTTTTCCGCATTTTTCACATTTCCCGTATCGTCCTTCATCAATTGCTTGCAATGCGTATTCAATGTCTTTTAATTGTTTTTCAATATGTTCATTAAGGGCGATGTCTTTTTCTCGTTCATATAAATCTGTTCCTTGGTCTCCAGGATGATTATCATAATGTGAGAGCTCTCCCATGGAGTCATGAAGACTTTGCTCTATATCAAAATGATCGCCATCATCTAATTGTTCTTCAACCTCTTTTTTTGCGTTTATCAACTGTGAACGGAAGGTTGATAATTGCTCATTCGATAACATTGTAAGCACTCCTTCCAAAATGATTTCGTAATGAATCTTGTTATGTATTATTTACATAAACACGAAAATCATAATTGTAAAAAAGTGCATGTATGAGTATAAAAATGACACATCGAATTTCTGCGTTGGCTTGCTTCTCCGTTCCTCACGTATTAATTGCATACGCTCCGGTACTCAAAGCTGCGCCGCCTTGAACTTCTCGGTCCTTTTTATCCTCCTTTTAGTAGACAAAAGAAAAAACACGATGTAAAAATCGTGTTTTAAAAGAGGTACCCGATAAAGATTCCAATTGATAAAAGGAATCCAAAAAATGTATTTGTTTGGGCAGTTGCCTTCATTGCAGGCATCATTTGAATGGGCTCTGATTTGCCAATAAACCCAGTTACTGCTTTAACGGCTGTTGGAACACTTACTAATACAAGAAGACTCCAAAATGAGGCAATTCCGATAAATGCTAAAACAATGATCCATACATACGAAACAATAAACAAGCCGGCTAAAAACTTAATTGCATTGTCTTTTCCTAATAAAATAGGTAAAGTGCGGCGTCCGTTCTTTTTATCGCCATCCAAATCACGAATATTGTTTGACATGTTGATTGCACCAACAAGAATCATAATTGGAATCGAGATTAGAACGCTTGTTGTCGTAACTGTACCAGTTTGAATGAAAAATGATATTAAAATAATAATCATACCCATAAAGAAACCAGATGCTAACTCTCCGAATGGTGTAGATGAAATTGGAAGTGGACCTCCAGTATATAAATAACCAATTGACATACAAATAGTCCCAACCAATGCCAGCCACCAACTGCTATTCATGCAAATATAAACACCTAATAGTGTGGCAATTCCAAAGAAAGTAAATGCCAGGTTTAAAATAACCTTGGGCTTTACTCCATCTCTAACAATTGTACCGCCAATTCCGACTGATTCGGCAGTATCAAGACCGCGCTTATAATCGAAATACTCATTTATCATATTAGTTGCTGCTTGAATAAGAAGACAAGCGAGTAACATTGTTAAGAATAGACCCATATTAATAGATGTTTCCGATAGAGCAAGAACTGTCCCCAAAATGACAGGAACAAACGATGCAGTGAGTGTATGAGGACGCATGAGTCTCCACCATACCTGAAAACCACTTGAAGGCTTATTAGATAGCTTCTGATTTGACTGAAGTTCTGTTTGCATAAAAACTACTCCTCTCACGTCAAGTTCAGTATCCACAGTTCAGTTTAGTGAATTGGACAAGTACTGTCAATGGTTTAAAGTTACAAAAGAGACATAATCATTCTTCACTGATGTTATCTCCAGACTAACATCTCTTAAATAACATAATAATAAGAAAGTAAGTAAGTGGTCAGTGGATGGGTAGGTATGGTAGAATCAAGTTTGTTGACAACTATTTAGTAAATCAACATTTATTATTTCTATATAAAATTATCATGGGATATATTTCGGGGGGATAAAAGTTGGTAATGATACAACAAAAAGAATTTAAGGATTACATAGAGAAGGGAATTAGCCGTTCACAGGAGCTTTCTATGCCTGTTCTTGTAAGTCAGGTAAAAGAAATCAAGAACATAGACCCCCTATTGTTCTTTTCCTCTGGAAAAAGGGAACCTTTTGAAACACGAAGTTTTTGGTCTAATCCTACAAATGACACAATTATTGTTGGACTTGGGGAAGCCTATACAATTAGCGATAATGAGTCAACGGAACGTTTTGATGCCATTGAAAAGAAGTGGAAAAGACTCGTTCAACATACCATTATTGTTGATGATTTCGCCCCATACTCGACTGGCCCTATTTTAATGGGTGGATTTTCATTCGATCCATTAAAAAAGAGAACAGAACTTTGGAATCATTTTGATGATGCTAAATTTGTGTTGCCAGCAATTATGCTTTCTTATTATAAAGGTAGCACTTATTTAACAACGAATATTATTTGTAAACCGACGGGTACTACTTTTGTTGAATCAGATTTGGAGCACTTAGAAGGAGTGCTTAAGAAAAGTCATAAATATCAAAATATCACTTCGTCGTTCACAAAAGAGGAAGTTCAACCTCAGGAATGGATGGAGTCCGTTCGGAATGCAACAAAAAAGGTACAGTGCGGTGAAGTTGAAAAGGTTGTACTAGCAAGAGAAATTAAATTGCATTTTGACGATCCAATTGAGGCTGACGCTGTATTGGCGCGTCTAAAAGAAGAGCAACCAATGAGTTATTTATTTGCAATTGAATATAAAAAATCATGCTTTATAGGAGCATCTCCTGAAAGGCTTATCAAGAAAAAGGGAGAGGAATTTTTAACGACTTGCCTAGCAGGCTCAATCCGACGCGGTAAAACGCCTTTTGAGGATGAGCAGTTAGAAAATGAAATCCTTAGTGATAGGAAAAATCTGCATGAGCATGACGTCGTCGTCCAAATGATTAAAAATGCTATGAAAGAGTCATGCACAAGTATTTCTTCACCAACTCATCCTGGGATTTTAAAAATGCGGGATATTCAGCACTTATACACACCTGTAAAGGGTGTGGCAAAAGAAAATGTATCCTTGCTTACTGTTGTGAATCGATTACACCCAACACCAGCCCTTGGCGGTCAACCAAAGCAAAAAGCCTTTGAAATCATTCGTGAGCTTGAAGTTCTTGATCGTGGTTGGTACGGTAGTCCGGTGGGGTGGTTTGATACAAATGATAATGGGGAATTTGCCGTTGCCATTCGCTCCGGTCTGCTAAATGGCAATAAAGCATCCTTATTCGCTGGTTGTGGAATTGTCGGAGATTCGGAACCAGAAAGTGAATATACAGAAACGATGATTAAGTTTAGACCGATGCTATCTGCATTAGGAGGCTTAGACCATGAATAATCAAGCATTAACTCGGTATGTAGCATCATTTGTCGATGAATTAGTGCGAGTGGGGGTTACAGAGGCAGTTGTAAGTCCAGGTTCACGTTCGACCCCGATGGCCATTTTAATGGCTGAACACCCCGACATGAATGTCACAATCAATATTGATGAACGTTCTTCCGCTTTTTATGCGTTAGGTGTTGCTAAAGCAACGAAGAAGCCTGTAGCGATTTTATGTACATCTGGTACAGCAGCGGCGAATTATTTTCCAGCAATAGTGGAGGCCTATTATTCAAGGGTTCCCCTTATTGTGTTAACAGCCGATCGTCCACATGAATTACGGGATGTAGGGGCTCCGCAGGCTATTAATCAAAACCAGTTATACGGAAATCATGCGAAATGGTTTGTGGAAATGGCTCTCCCTGAAGAGTCCGAACAAATGCTGTCTTATGTTCGAACAATGGCAGGAAGGGCTGCGGGAACTGCGTTAACTGCACCAGCAGGACCAGTTCATTTGAATTTTCCTTTCCGTGAACCCCTTCTTCCAAACTTAGATTTAGAAAACTTATGGGGGACAAAAGAGAATTCCCTAAAAAATGTGAATGTTTTCGTTGGCAAACCGAAAATGGATGACGAACAGGCTCACCTTATCTGTGATTTAGTTAGCGGTAAAAAGAAGGGAATAATTGTTTGCGGTTCATATTACGATGAAGAATTTGGACATGCTATAACAAGCCTTGCGGAAACACTTCAATTTCCAATTCTAGCTGACCCATTATCACAGCTACGAAGTGGTGAACATTCGAAATTACATATAGTAGATGGTTATGATGCTTTTTTACGAGATGAAGATTTCAAAGAAGCCTTTTCACCAGATATCATTATTCGTTTTGGAGCAATGCCTGTTTCAAAGGCACTTCTTCAATATGTCCAAAAACATAAAGACACAACTCAAATCATTGTAGATGGGGACGGAGGGTGGAGAGATCCAACCTTATCAGCAACCGATATGGTCTATTGCGATGAAATTGAATTTTGTAAGATCCTCGTAAGCCGAACAGAGAAACGAAATAATTCTAGTTGGGTGAACGATTGGATAAAAATTAATAATCTTGTAAAAGAAAATGTAAATAATGTCCATAAAGAAGAGACCTTATTTGAGGGAAAGGTATTTACCGAACTTCAAGAAATTCTCCCAATGGGTTCAACCTTATTTGTCGGAAATAGTATGCCAATTCGGGACCTTGACACTTTCTTTACGAATAATGAAAAGTCGATACATGTTTTAGGAAACCGCGGTGCAAATGGAATTGATGGGCTTGTTTCTACTGCAATGGGTATCAGTTCACAAAATGAGCATACCGTCTTAGTGATTGGTGACCTATCCTTCTATCATGATTTGAATGGATTACTGGCGGCAAAGCATCATCACTTAAATATAACGATTGTTTTAATCAATAATGACGGTGGCGGTATTTTTTCTTTCCTTCCGCAATCACAGGAGGAAAAGCATTTTGAAACTCTCTTTGGAACTCCAATTGGTTTAGATTACGAACATGTAGTTAAAATGTATGGTGGGAAATTTACAAGTATTAAGGACTGGACAGAGTTCCGTAAGGCCATCACTACTTCTTTTAAAGAAAAAGGGTTACATGTTGTTGAGGTTAAAACAGATCGCCATGAGAATGTCATGATTCATCGAAAAATGTGGAATAATGTTTCCCAGGAAATAAATGAAGCACGCAAAAGGGATCAATAAAGTGTTTATATCATCAAATGGGAGTACTTATCATGTAAAAGTAGTTGGTGAGGGTGAACCAATTGTATTGCTTCATGGTTTTACAGGGAGTTTGACAACATGGGATCAAACAACTGAAATACTTAAAAATCATTTTCAATGCGTTCTAATCGATCTTATCGGGCATGGGGACTCAGATTCTCCTGATAATTTTGCAAGATATCAAATTGATAAAGTCGTAAATGATATTATTCATATTTTAAATACTTTGGAAATCCCAATTGCGCATATTGCCGGTTATTCAATGGGAGGAAGAGTAGCTCTAGCAACAGCCATTCTTTATCCAACTAGAGTTGTCAGCCTTATCTTAGAAAGCAGCTCTCCAGGGATTAAAACAGAAGAAGAAAGGGCTGCCCGAAGAAAATCAGATGATCAGTTAGCTGATCGAATTGATAAAGAGGGAATAATAAAGTTTGTTGATTATTGGGAAAACCTCTCACTATTTGCATCACAAAAAGCACTTCCGAAGGAGAAGCAACTAAAGATTCGCAAAGAACGGCTTGAAAACAATCCTGTCGGGTTAGCAAACAGCTTAAGGGGAATGGGGACAGGTGTTCAATGCTCATATTGGAATAGGCTAGATGAGATCCAATTCCCAACTTTATTGCTTTGTGGCGAACTTGATCAAAAGTTTTGTAAAATAGCAGAAGAGATGGCTTCAAGCATTCAAAATGCAAAAGTGGAAAAAATAGTAGAAGCGGGACATGCAATTCATGTGGAACAACCGCAAATCTTTGGTAAAATAATAAATGAGTTTGTTTCTGATCATTTTTCTAAATGAAAGTTCAAAAAGTCGACGAATCAGAAGCAAAAAGGTCAAGGAACTCGCGGCTTGAGGACCGGAGCGTATGTATTTGATACGGGAGGACCGGAGAGAGCGAGTGACGCCGAGATTTGAAGCTTTATCATTTGGTGACTTTTTGAACATCCTTTTAATGATCAAATATACATACAAACATACATAAAGGAGGACAAGCCAATGGCTGCAGTTGAATGGGTAGCAGAACGTAAGTATGATGAAATCTTATATGAAACATACAATGGCATTGCAAAAATTACCATTAACCGTCCACATGTTAGAAATGCCTTTACTCCAAAAACAGTGGCAGAAATGATTGATGCTTTTGCTTACGCAAGAGATGATTCAAATATCGGGGTTATCGTTCTTGCTGGTGCAGGAGATGAAGCATTCTGTTCTGGTGGAGACCAGAAGGTGAGAGGACATGGTGGTTATGTAGGAGACGACCAAATTCCACGTTTAAATGTTCTTGATTTACAACGTCTAATCCGTGTTATTCCAAAACCAGTTGTTGCAATGGTTTCAGGGTATGCGATTGGTGGAGGACATGTGTTACATGTTGTTTGTGACTTAACAATTGCTGCGGATAATGCTATTTTTGGACAAACTGGTCCGAAGGTTGGAAGCTTTGATGCTGGTTATGGTTCAGGATATTTAGCCCGCATCATCGGTCATAAAAAAGCTCGTGAAATCTGGTACCTATGTCGTCAATATAATGCACAAGATGCATTAGACATGGGTCTTGTTAATACAGTTGTTCCATTAGAGCAGCTCGAAGAAGAAACAATTAAGTGGTGTGAAGAAATGCTTGCAATGAGCCCAACAGCACTTCGTTTCTTAAAAGCCGCAATGAACGCTGATACAGATGGCTTAGCAGGTCTTCAACAAATGGCCGGCGATGCAACACTTCTTTATTACACAACAGATGAGGCGAAGGAAGGCCGTGACGCGTTTAAAGAAAAGCGTAAGCCAGATTTTAAGCAATTCCCTCGTTTCCCTTAATATTTCATTACCAGCTTGATGAATATCTCATCAAGCTGTTTTTGCATTTTAGTTTGACAACGCTAGGAGATTGAAAATGATGAATGCAACAGAAATACCAAATTGGCTCAAACAGCGTGCCTTTTTAACGCCAGATCGAATTGCTATTAAAACCGAATATGAAAAAATTTCTTTTTTAATGTTACATAAAAATGCCTTAAAAAAAGCCTATCAATTAAATTTTTCTGGAATTGAAAAAGGAGATGTCGTCTCCGTCCTTATGAAGAACAGTGTTGAGATGGTAGAGGTTATTCACGCATTAAAATATATTGGTGCGATTACGGTACTCTTAAACATTAAGCTAACAAGCAGTGAGCTTGAGTTTCAAGTAGGTGACTCTGGAACGAAAATGATTGTAACAGAAGATGTTTTACTTGAAAAAGTAAATGAAATCAAAATCGAAAAAGTGCTGGTTTCGGAACTGCAACAACTTCCTGAAAAAGAGTGCGATATCGAGGAATACTATTCGCTAGACCAAGCTGATACAATTATGTACACATCAGGGACGACCGGAAAGCCTAAGGGCGTAATCCACACCTATGGCAACCATTGGTGGAGTGCAATTGGTTCTAGTTTGAATCTGGGGCTACATGAAAATGATTGTTGGCTACTTGCAGTTCCAATGTTTCACATCAGTGGGTTATCGATATTATATAGAAGTGTCATTTATGGGGTTCCGACCGTTATCTTGGAGGGGTTTGATCCGAAAAAGGCAAATGACGCCATTATGAACCAAGGCGTAACGATTATGTCTCTAGTTAGTGTGATGCTAAAACGTATGCTTGATAAATTGGGGGACCAACGTTATCCAGCTAGTTTTAGAGGTATGCTCCTTGGAGGTGGACCTGCGCCAAAACCTTTATTAGAAGATTGCCTAGCACGAAATATATCTGTTTTCCAAACCTATGGGATGACTGAAACTGCTTCACAGGTTGTTACATTAGCACCTGAATATAGCATTTCAAAGCTCGGCTCAGCAGGAAAACCACTTTTTCCGGTAGAAATCAAAATTGAAAAAGATGGTATACTTGCGAATCCAAAAGAAGTAGGAGAAATTATCGTGAAAGCTCCAAATGTCACAAAAGGTTATTTGAATCGAGTTGACGCTACAAAAAAATCAATTGTAGACGGCTGGTTATATACGGGTGATCTTGGTTATTTGGATGAGGAAGGCTTTCTCTTTGTTATGGATCGCCGCTCTGATTTGATTATTTCGGGTGGTGAGAATATTTATCCTGCTGAACTTGAAGCGGTTTTGTTGGCGCATCCGAGCATTTTAGAAGCGGGTGTAACAGGCATTGATGATGAAAAATGGGGACAAGTACCGGTTGCTTTTGTAAGGAAGGAAGAAGAAAACCGAGTAACAGAAGCTGAAATTATTGCTTTCTGTTATGAAAAGCTTGCTCGTTTTAAGGTTCCAAAATCAATTCATTTTGTCGATCATCTTCCACGAAATGCTTCAAATAAGCTATTGCGTCGTAAATTAATTGAGCTGTTAAAGGATGAAAACGATGATTAAGGTAAAAAAGGTTACACTCCATCTTATCGAACAAAACCTGCTTTCGCCATTTGTAACAAGCACGGGGAAGGTTGACAGTAGAGAAAGTATTCTCGTTGAAGTGGAGGATGTTGAAGGTGTTGTTGGATGGGGGGAGGTTGTTGCTTTTTCATCTCCATGGTATACCGAAGAAACGATAAAAACATCCTGGCATATGCTTGAAGACTATTTAGTGCCGAAAGTTTTAATGGAAGAATATGAACACCCGGAACAGCTCCAGAAAAGTTTTCAATTTATAAAACGAAACAATATGGCTAAGGCTAGTCTTGATATGGCCATCTGGGATATCTTTTCAAAAAAACAAGGAATCTCGCTGTCTAAAGCATTAGGGGGGACGAGAGATTTTATTGATTCAGGAGTAGTCGTAAGTATTGATTCCATTGATCAAGTTTTACGTAAAATGGAGGAACATGTGAAATCGGGCTATAAACGTATCAAAATCAAAATCAAGCCTGGACAGGATTATGACCTTCTCAAACAAATTAGACTTGAGTTTCCAACCTTGCCGTTAATGGTGGATGCGAACTCTGTCTATACATTAAAGGATAATGACAAACTTCAAGCCTTAGATGAGTTCAAGTTAATGATGATTGAACAGCCATTAGCAGAGGACGATATCTATGATCATGCGAAGCTGCAAAGAAAACTTTCAACACCGATTTGTTTAGATGAAAGTATTACTTCTGCTGAGGATGCAAGAAAGGCAATTGAAATGGGAAGTTGTCGGGTAATTAATATTAAGATTGGTCGAGTAGGCGGAATCACTGAGTCCATAAGAATTCATAATATTTGTCAATCACATGATATCCCTGTGTGGTGTGGTGGGATGCTTGAGACCGGAATTTCAAGAGCCCATAATATTGCCTTAGCAAGTCTCCCTAATTTCACGATTCCCGGAGATATTTCGGCATCCTCAAGGTATTGGAAGAAGGATGTCATCATTCCGGAAGTTATCGTTGAAAATGGCTGCATTGCCGTATCTGCCGAACCTGGAATCGGATATCAAGTCGATCGCGATTGGATTCACCAAATAACCAAACAGAGAAAAGTATTGGAAATTTAGGATAAAAGACTAAGAACGTCACGTCCTGATGTCTTCGTCTTTGTGACCCACATCGTGTGGGCGTACGGCAATGCGTTATTTTCTAATCGTATCAAATAATTAATAAGAGACTTAAAGCCATTACGGCCATGCCTGCAATTAAACCGTAGATGGATAAGTGTCCGCTGTCATAGCGTTTTGATGCTGGAAGTAATTCATCAAGTGAGATAAACACCATAATCCCTGCCACTGCAGCGAAAATAATACCGAACATCACATCATTTAAAAATGGCATTAAAATCACAAACGCTACGATTGCCCCAACAGGTTCAGCTAAACCGGATAGGAAAGAGAGCTTAAAGGCTCTTTTTTTGTCTCCTGTTGCAAAATAAATCGGAACGGCAACTGCAATGCCTTCAGGTATATTGTGAATCGCTACAGCGATGGCGATGGCGATTCCAAGGCCCGGGTCTTGCAGCGCAGATGTAAAGGTAGCAATACCTTCAGGAAAATTGTGAATACCGATAGCAAGGGCAGTGAATGTTCCCATTTTTAATAATGCTTCTTCTTGGACTTTAGGTGATGCGAGTTTCATGTCTTCGACTTTTTTAACCTCGTGGGGATTACTGCTTTCAGGCACAAATTTATCAATTACTGCAATTAAAAGCATTCCTCCAAAAAAGCCTATCACTGTCATCCAGTTTCCCATATGGTCACCTAATGCTGATGTTAAGGCAACTTTTGCTTTAACGAAGATTTCAATCATGGATACATAGATCATGACTCCTGCTGAGAAACCGAGTGTCAAGGACAGAAATTTTGTGTTTGTTCTTGATGTGAACAAGGATATTAAACTACCGATACCGGTTGCCAGACCGGCAAATAGGGTTAAGCCAAAAGCGAGTAATAAATTTTCATACATCGCTTATTCTCCTCTCAAGATGTCTTTTTGTCTAAACGAATAAATGTTTCCTTTGTGCAACTTTTAAAAGTATCATATGTTCATTTTTTTATTTTGTCAATTATTTAGTTTCAAAAAATTCGACATCTTGAGAAGAATTTAAGTCATATATGATCAAAGATTAAGAACACCACATCCTGATGTCTTCGTCTTTGTGACCCACTTCCTGTGGGCCTCAACTAACAATCTGTGGTAAAAAACAACCACAGATTAAAGTTTCACTGTATCTCGCGGTAAGATTAAAGACTAAGTACGCCACATCCTGTGGCAATGTATTTATGACCCACATCATATGGGCCTAAAAATCGGGCGGCAAATACGCCAAGGTGCATTTGAAATATATTTGGTAAAATTTTAAATAATTGGTGGTGGAAAGTGGGGGAATGTGGTAAGATAAATACAGAAAGTGGGGACAATAGATATGTTCATGGGAGAATACCATCATACTGTTGATACGAAAGGCCGAATGATTATACCTGCTAAGTTCCGAGATAATCTTGGTGAAACATTTGTTTTAACAAGAGGTCTTGATCAGTGCTTATTCGGTTACCCACAATCAGAATGGAAAATACTTGAAGATAAATTAAAAACACTCCCATTAACTAAAAAAGACGCTCGCGCTTTCACACGATTTTTCTTTTCTGGTGCCATTGAATGTGAACTTGATAAACAAGGAAGAGTGAATATTGCAACACCGCTTCTTTCATATGCAGGGCTTGAAAAGGAATGTGTGGTTCTTGGAGTATCAAACCGCATAGAAATTTGGAGTAAGGATAAGTGGGAAGAATATTTTGCAGCTTCTGAGGAATCTTTTTCGGATATTGCTGAAAATATGATCGGTTTTGATATATAACTTTATTCAGTGGGAATTCTATTTTTAGTGGAGTAATAAAAGTTTTAAGAGTATACTATTTCGTGGAGTTTCAAATCACGACTGAATAAAGTGAAGCCTCCGGCGGATGCCACGATTTTTCAAAGGAAATTTTTCAAGCAGTAAGATTAAAGACTAAGCACGCCACATCCTGTGGCAAAGTCTTTATGATCCACATCATGTGGGCCTAAAAATCGGGCTCAAATACGCCAAGGCGCATTTGATTTATCTTCTGTGTAAATGATAATAATGATACTTAAGATAAATTATAAGAGGTGCTAACATGTTCGAACACAAAACCGTCCTATTAGAAGAGGCTGTAGATGGATTAAAGATAGACCCAGATGGCATATATGTAGACTGCACACTTGGTGGAGCAGGACATAGTTCATACATAGCTTCAAAGCTTTCAATCAATGGCAAGCTATATGCATTTGATCAAGATGATATCGCAATCGAAAATGCAAAGGACAAGCTTGCTAAATATGGTGATATCGTCACCATCATCAAAAGCAATTTTACAAATATAACTAAAGAATTACATGAACAAGGTGTAACAGCCGTCGATGGCATTTTGTTTGATCTAGGTGTTTCATCCCCACAATTGGACACCCCGGAAAGAGGATTTAGCTATCACCACGATGCCCCACTTGATATGAGAATGGACATGGGTGCAACGTTATCTGCCTATGATATTGTAAATCATTGGTCATATGAACAAATGGTAAGAATCTTTTTTCAATATGGTGAAGAAAAATTTTCAAAACAAATTGCTAGAAAAATAGAAGCTGCACGTGAAAAGAAACCAATCGAAACAACTGGAGAATTGGTGGAGTTAATCAAAGAGGGAATTCCAGCTGCGGCAAGAAGAACTGGTGGACATCCGGCAAAAAGGATCTTCCAAGCAATTCGCATTGCAGTAAACGATGAACTAAAAGTATTTGAAGATGCGATTCATCAGTCTATCGACCTTCTTACAACAGGAGGAAGAGTGAGTGTCATAACCTTTCACTCGCTTGAGGACAGAATTTGTAAAGTTGCCTTCAAAAAGGCTAGTGAAGGTCCACCCTTACCACCGGGGATTCCGATTATTCCTGATGAATACAAACCAAAATTAAAACTTATTACAAGAAAACCGATATTACCTACAGAAGAAGAATTAGAGGCAAACAATAGAGCCCGATCTGCAAAGTTAAGAATCGCAGAAAAACTTTAACCAAAACATTACCATAGGTACTTAAGGAGGGATATGATGGGTAATTTAGCATACAAAGTAAGGCAAACAGAGAGCTACCAACCAAATCAGACACCAAAGACACGACCAACCACAAGAAAGAAATTTCGATTTACGTTAGGAGAAAAGGTATTAGGGATTATATTCTCCGCGGCTGTAATATTCTGCGCAATTCATATCATATCTAACCAAGTATCGATCTATCATTCAAATATCGAAATTCAACAAATCGAAGCATCAATCAGTCAACAAACAAAAACAAATAGTGACCTTTATGTACAAGTTCAAGAATTAAGCGAATATGAACGTCTTTGGGAAAAAGCAAGAGAACTTGGCCTTGTTTTAAATGAAAACAATGTGAAAGTTGTTCAAGGGAACTAAATCATGAAAATGAAGATTAAAAATAACAATATAAATCGAGGAGCAGCATTTATTAGTATAATATTTGCTTTGCTCTTTTTTACATTGATGGCAAGATTTGTGTATATCCAAGGTACTGGTAAGGTTGATGGTGTCGTGTTAGCAGCGTTAGCTGAAGAAAAATATACGAAACAAAGAGCAATTGAAGCACATCGAGGTGCGATTTTCGACCGGAATGGAAACCCTATTGCTGAGGATACTTCCACTTTCACGGTTGTCGCAATCCTTGACGAAGATTTGACCGTAGACGAAGATGATCCGCAACATGTCGTGGATCCCGAAGAAACGGCTCGAAAGCTTGCACCACTTTTAAAGATGGATGAGAACGAGATGTATAAAACTTTAACAAAACCTGAAAGAAAACAGGTTGAGTTTGGGACTTATGGTCGAGATATTAGTACTTCACTCAAACAGGAAATTGAAAGCTTAGAATTGCCTGGTATTGCATTTAGAAGAGAATTAAAACGCTACTATCCAAATGGGACCTTTGCCTCGCATGTTGTTGGTTATGCTCAAAAGGTGACTGATAAGGAAACGAAAGTGACGGAAACTATCGGAAAGCTGGGAATCGAACAAAGTCTTGATAAATATCTTAGAGAAAAAGATGGCTACATGAAGTTTCAAAGTGATACGAAGGGCTATAAATTACCCGATGCTAAGGAACAGATTGTCGCCCCTGATAATGGTAGCAATGTCTATTTAACAATTGACCAAACGATCCAAACATTTTTAGAGGACGCCATGAACACGACTGTTAAGGAATATGAGCCTGAAAAAATCATTGGTATTGTTGCAAATCCGAAAACAGGCGAAATTTTAGCGATGGCGACTAGACCAAGTTTTGACCCTAATGTAAGAAACATCGAAAATTACTTAAATGATGCGATTGCTTATCCATTTGAACCAGGTTCAACCATGAAAATTTTCACATTGGCTGCAGCGATTGAAGAAGGCGTATATAATGGGAATGATTCCTTTGCTTCAGGAAGCTACACTGCTGGTGGCGAAACGATTCGTGACCATAATAAGAGTGGATGGGGAACGATTACCTATGATGAAGGTGTGCTTAAATCTTCAAACGTTGCATTTGCAAAAATAGCAAATGAACTATTGGGGACTGATAAATTATTGGATTATTTAGGTCGTTTTGGCCTCAATCGACCAACTGGCATTGACTTAGAAGGCGAAGTTGACAATACCATCAACTATAAATGGGAGATAGATCGAGTTTCAACTGCATTTGGACAAGCATCCTCTGTTACTCCGATTCAGCAGATCCAAGCAGTAACAGCAATCGCTAATGGCGGTAAGATGATGAAACCATATGTTGTGGATAAAATTGTCGACCCTGATACAGATAAAACTGTTGTGGATCGCAAGCCTGAAGTTGCTGGACAACCTGTGTCGGCAGATACGGCTAAGAAAGTATTGAATTTATTGCGGCAAGTTGTAACAGATGGGACAGGAAAAGCTTATAATCTAGATGGCTATCAAGTCGCTGGAAAAACAGGTACTGCTCAAATACCAAGTCCAAAGGGTGGTTATTTAACGGGGCGAGGAGAGTACTTATACTCCTTCCTTGGAATGGCACCATTGGATGATCCAAAACTAGTCCTCTATGTAGGGGTACAACAACCGAAACTTAAAGACACAGACAGTGGAAGCGAGCCAGTTGCGCTTATATTTAATCATGTAATGAAAAATAGTTTGCAATATTTAAATATTCAACCGAAAGAACAAAGTCCAGTAAACAATATAAATGTTGATAAAGAAATTGAAGTGGATTCCTTTGTTGGAAAATCAATTGATGAGGCTAAAGCGTCGATTGAAACAGTAAAGCTTAAAGCAACTGTAATTGGTAATGGAAAGAATATTATCGCTCAAAGTCCTAGTCAAGGTGAAAAAATTCTGCCTAATGAACAAGTATTACTACTTACGGACCAAGAAGCAACCCTACCGGATTTGACAAGTTGGTCGGTAAGGGATGTCTTGAGAGTAGCTGATTTAACAAATATTCAAGTTTCATATAGTGGAAATGGATATGTTGTACAACAAAGCATAGCACCAGGATCTATAATAAAAAATGGTGATAAATTAACCGTCAATTTGAAACCACCATACACACCACAAGAAGAAACTGTTGAAGAAGAGAATAGTGAAGAGCAATAAAGGAACTGATTTTTCAGTTCCTTTTTTCGACGTTCAGCGCAACAGTCTTTGTATTGTTCTATTCATACCTGTACAAGCATATATTTAGACGAGCCTAGGATTTGCAAGTTTATAGGAGGTACATCTATATGCGTGTTTCGAATGTGACAGTACGAAGAAGATTGTCATTAGTACTATTTATAGGTTTTTTATTATTTTTGATTATTGATGTTCGGTTAGGATATGTTCAATTTTTTGTTGGGAATAAGCTAACTGCACTGGCAAAGGATTCGTGGAGCCGTGATATACCGTTTGAGCCGGAACGAGGAAACATTCTCGACCGAAATGACGTCGTCCTTGCAACAAATCAGAGTGCTCCGACTGTTCTAGTCGTTCCTCGGCAAATTGAAAATCCTGCTGAAGCAGCAGAAAAACTTGCTGCCGTATTAAATATGTCTAAAGAAAAAGCATATAAAAAAATAACGGAAAATGAATCAAAAGTCTATATCAACCCTGAGGGCAGAAAGATATCTCATGAGAAAGCCAATGAAGTCCGCGCTCTGGGGATAAAAGGGGTTTACATAGCGGAGGATTCAAAGCGTCATTACCCATTTGGTAGTTATCTTTCCCATGTATTAGGTTTTGCCGGGATCGATAACCAAGGGTTAACAGGACTTGAGAAAAACTACGATGAAGAATTAAAGGGTGAAAAAGGAAGTGTGCAATTCTATTCTGATGCAAAAGGAAGAAGAATGCCGGATATCGCCGATGATTATACAGCTCCAGAAGACGGTTTGGATTTAAGATTAACAATCGATTCTAGAATCCAAACAATTGTTGAAAGTAAGCTTGATATTGCGGAAGCTCAATATAACCCTGATGGCATCATTGCAATTGCAATGAACCCGAATAATGGTGAAATCTTAGCAATGTCATCAAGACCAGATTTCGACCCAGCCAATTTTCGTAACGTCCCTCAAGAAATCTATAACCGAAACTTGCCTGTGTGGAGCACCTATGAGCCTGGTTCAACCTTCAAGATTATAACTCTAGCCGCTTCGTTAGAAGAAGGAAAAGTAAATTTAGATAATGATCATTTTAATGATCCAGGATTCGCTAAGGTGGGGGGAGCTACCCTTAAGTGTTGGAAACGGGGTGGACATGGTCATCAGACTTTTCTAGAGGTTGTACAAAACTCTTGTAACCCAGGTTTTGTTGAGTTAGGTACAAGATTAGGGAAGGATACATTATTTAAGTATATTCGCGATTTTGGATTTGGCCAAAAAACAGGCATTGACCTTCAGGGAGAAGGTACTGGTATCCTCTTTAAACCGGAGAATGTTGGTCCAGTTGAATTAGCAACAACCGCCTTTGGCCAAGGGGTAGCGGTAACGCCGATTCAACAAGTAACAGCTGTTGCTGCAGCGGTTAATGGAGGGACTTTATATAAGCCATATGTTGCCAAGGAATGGATTGACCCTGTTACAGGTAAAGTAGTAAAGAGTAATGAACCTGAAGCAAAGCGCAATGTCATCTCTGAAGAAACGTCTAAACAAGTCAGATATGCTCTTGAAAGTGTTGTAGCAAAGGGGTCAGGTGGAGGTGCTTATGTCGATGGATATCGTGTAGGTGGAAAGACCGGTACTGCTCAAAAATCAAAAAAAGGTGGCGGGTACCTTCAAAATAACCATATTGTATCATTTATTGGTTTTGCACCTGCAGATGACCCACAAATTGTTGTCTATATTGCTGTTGATAACCCGAAAGGAACGGTTCAATTTGGAGGAGTTGTAGCAGCACCTATTGTAGGTAGCATCATGCGCGAAAGTTTACCGATACTTGGAATTGAAAAACGCGACGATCAAATTGAAAAAGAAATCAGATTATGGACAGATAAAAAATATCTTGAAGTTCCAAATCTGATTGGATTATCGAAAAAAGAATTACAACAGCAATTAATGAATATAAAACTGGATATTAGTGGAGACGGTAATGTTGTAGTTGATCAGGCACCAAATGCAGGAGAACGGGTTCAAGAAGGAACAACTTTACGGATCCATTTAGGGGAAGCCGCAGATAAAAAAGAATCAAATGATAAGAACTAAGTAGCCCAAAGGAATCCCCCTTTAGGGCTTCTTTTTTCTATAAAAAGGAATACCTTTAATATAGAGGAATAAAATTTTTTGTAAGGTGTCCTTTTTGAATGCGTTTAATAGGAAAATAGGGTACTAGACAACATTATAAGTCTACAGTATTATGTTACTTTGATGTCCAGAGCAAAACTTTTCGAGAGGGAATGGTAAAATTCATGATGAGATTACAGGACTTATTAGCGAACCTGCATGATTTTACGAAAAAAGGTGATGCCAATCCTTTCATTACATCTCTTGAAATGGACTCAAGGGAGGTAGAAAAGGGAAGTTTATTCTTTTGTGTAACAGGTAGTACTTTTGATGGTCATTTGTTCGCAACAGAAGTCGAAGCAAAAGGTGCAGCTGCAATCATCGCGGAAAAAGATGTGAAGGTGTCCATTCCAGTCATCAAGGTGAAGGATACAAGAAGGGCAATGGCGGTATTGGCAGATGCTTATTATCTTCACCCGACACATCAGTTCCAATTAATTGGGGTAACTGGAACGAATGGGAAAACTTCAATAAGTCATATTATTGATGAAATTTTTAAAGAAGCTGGCGATAAAACGGGTCTCATCGGAACAATGTATACAAAAATCGGAGAACAAACGATTGAAATGAAAAATACGACACCGGAATCGGTGATGCTCCAAAAGTATTTTCATCAAATGGTTTCTGAAAAAGTAACCAGGGCTGTGATGGAGGTTTCTTCCCATGCCTTAGATATTGGCAGGGTCCATGGTTGTGATTTTGATATTGCGGTGTTTTCAAATTTGACACAGGATCATTTGGACTATCATCGAACAATTGATGAGTATCGCAGGGTTAAAGGTTTGTTGTTTGCCAGTTTAGGGAATCGCTTTGAGGAAGGCAACCCGAAATACGCGGTTTTAAATAATGATGACCCTGCATCAAAGGAATACGCAAGATCAACTTCAGCAACAATTGTTACATACGGTATTCAACATGCAGCAGATATTATGGCTTCAAACATTCGGATGTCCGCTTCTGGGACGGAATTTGATTTACAAACGCCGTTCGGTTCTCACGAAGTGAAAATAAATTTAATTGGACTTTTTAGTGTTTATAATGTACTGGCTGCAATCGCTACTTGTATCGTTTCCCGAATCCAGATTTCAACGATTATTAGAGCAATTGAGAAGGTAAAGGGTATACCTGGACGTTTTGAAATAGTAAACCAAGGACAAAATTTTACTGTGATTGTCGATTATGCACACACCCCTGATAGCTTAGAAAATGTTTTAAAAACGGTTAAACAGCTTGCGAAAGGGAAAATCACCGTCATTATTGGATGTGGTGGAGACCGAGATCGTTCAAAACGTCCAATCATGGCTAAAATCGCAACAACATTTGCGGATGTCCCTATTTTTACATCAGATAATCCTCGCTCAGAAGATCCTATCGAAATTTTGAAGGAAATGGAAGCGGGGGTAGTAGGTGAATCATATGTCACCATCCCAGATCGTGAAAAAGCAATTATTTATGCTATTTCAAATGCGGCTGAGAATGATATAATAATCATTGCCGGAAAAGGACATGAAACCTACCAAATAATTGGGAAACAAACACATTCTTTTGATGACCGCCTTGTTGCAGCCCGTGCAATTAAGGAGTTGAATTAAGCACTGATCATGGAACTATATCTAAAAAAATACGAAGAAAATGGGTATGATAGGATGACAAAATTTAAACGATTTACAAATGAAGCTTCAAGAATGAGGAAATACGAACAACCAGTAGACGAAATAAAAATGCGTGAAAAAAAACTAACGATAGTTGAAAAAGGGAGGGGATAAAGATGATCGAAGAAGTAGTCATTTATTCGATTGCAATAGGGTTTATCATAAGTGTCATTCTCTCCCCCATTTTTATCCCTTTCTTACGTAGATTAAAATTTGGACAAAGTATACGTGAGGAAGGTCCTAAATCCCATCAAAAAAAATCGGGAACACCAACGATGGGCGGAATCATTATTTTAGTTTCGATTATACTTACGACAATTATTGTTTCGACTCGATTAGGGGAACTGTCGGTTACGACATATTTACTCTTGTTTGTGACATTGGGGTACGGGGTACTAGGTTTCTTAGATGACTTTATCAAAGTGGTATTAAAAAGGAATCTCGGTTTGACCTCCAGACAAAAATTGTTTGGTCAAATCATTATCGCAATCATTTTTTATTTTGTTTTTAAACAAAATAATTTCTCAACGGCAATTTCAATACCAGGGACAGATTTTGAGTTTGATTTGAAAATACTGTATGTCTTATTATTAATAATTTGGTTAGTTGGATTCTCCAATGCTGTTAATTTAACTGACGGCTTAGATGGATTAGTATCGGGAACTGCTGCTCTTGCATTTGGAGCATTTGCGGTATTAGCCTGGAATCAAGCGCAATATGATGTTGCCATCTTCTGTGTGGCTGTAGTCGGAGCTGTTCTTGGATTCCTTGTATTTAACGCAAACCCAGCAAAGGTATTCATGGGTGATACAGGTTCACTTGCACTTGGTGGTGCGATTGCAACGGTTGCCATTACGCTAAAGCTTGAAGTCTTGCTTTTATTAATTGGTGGCGTTTTTGTAATTGAGACATTGTCTGTTATTATTCAAGTTATCTCTTTTAAAACAACTGGAAGACGTGTGTTTAGAATGAGTCCATTGCATCACCATTATGAATTGGTGGGATGGTCCGAATGGCGGGTTGTTGTAACATTTTGGACGGTAGGCTTATTATGTGCGATTCTTGGAATTTATATCGAGGTGTGGATTTAATTGAAAAATACAAACAAATTTACGAACAAACATATATTAATACTTGGACTTGCCAAAAGTGGCCTTGCTGCTGCTAAGGTTCTTCATCATCATGGCGCCTACCTAACAGTCAATGACCAAAAGCCTTTTGAAGAAAACGAGGCTGCTCAGGAACTTGAAAAAGTAGGAATAAAGGTAGTTTGTGGAGGTCATCCAATTGAAATTTTGGATGATCATTTTGACTTTATTGTTAAAAATCCGGGGATCCCATATAGCAATCCACTCCTTGTAAAAGCGAAAGACAAAGGTATTCCGATTATTACAGAAGTGGAGCTAGCGTATCATATTACTCAGGCGGACTTTATTGGCATTACAGGCTCTAATGGAAAGACAACCACGACGACATTGATTTTTGAAATGCTAAAGTATGGTGAGAAATCTCCTTTGATAGCCGGAAACATTGGAACGGTGGCCTGTGAGGTTGCGCAAGAGGCGAAGAAGGAAAACATCATTGTTACGGAACTTTCTTCCTTTCAATTGATGGGAATAGAGGAGTTTGCACCCAAAATTGCCGTACTACTAAATATTTTTGATGCACATCTTGATTATCATGGAACGAAGGAAGAATACGTGAAAGCAAAGGCAAGAATCTTTGAAAACCAAACGGAAGCCGATTACAGCGTAATTAATGTCGATGACAAGGAAGTTGTAAGGGCAGTTGAGAGTGGTCAAGGTAAGAAAATCCCATTCTCAACTACAAGGGAATTACAAACCGGTGCTTATATTAAGGACCAGGCTGTTTATTTTGATGAGGAAAAAATCATCGAGATTAAGGATATTGTTTTACCTGGGGTCCATAATCTTGAAAATATTTTGGCTGCTGTTGCGGTTTCTAAGCTCGTTGCTACACCAAATAGTGCCATCATACAGGTGTTAACTACCTTTACAGGTGTTAAACATCGCCTACAATATGTTACTTCGATCCAAAATCGGAAATTTTATAATGATTCAAAAGCAACAAATATTCTTGCCACGAAAAAGGCCATTTCTGCTTTTAAACAACCGATTATTTTACTAGCGGGAGGGCTTGATCGTGGAAATGAATTTGATGATCTCATCCCTGAATTAACCGGAGTTAAGGCTTTGGTTCTGTTTGGTCAAACAGCGAAAAAGCTTGAACGAGCTGGGAAACTTGCGGGAATAGAATTTTTAAAAATTGTCGATAATGTTGAAGCAGCGGTAAAAGAAGCTTATGACCTTTCAAATGAGGGTGATGTCATTTTATTATCACCTGCTTGTGCTAGCTGGGATCAACATAAAACATTTGAAGAAAGAGGAGACATTTTTATAAACGCCGTGCATAAGCTTTAGTAAGGGCTTGGACAATCTAGAATTAGGCGTGCTTTGCGCTGAGCTTATTCCAGTCCTGAATCTAGAATGTAGAGGTGTTTTAATTGTGACCCAAAAAACGACTCCAGATATCATTTTAATTATTACAACACTTACACTTTTAGCAGTTGGCTTGATTATGGTGTACAGTGCCAGTGCGATATGGGCTACATATAAATTTGATGATTCGTTTTTCTTTGCTAAAAGACAGCTCCTATTTGCGAGTGTTGGAGTCATTGCAATGTTTTTCATTATGAATGTAGACTATTGGACATGGAGAACTTGGGCAAAAGTTCTCATCATTATATGTTTTGTCTTATTGGTTGCAGTATTAATCCCAGGAATCGGAATGGAACGTAACGGTTCACGAAGCTGGATTGGAGTCGGCGCATTTTCCATTCAACCTTCAGAATTTATGAAATTGGCGATGATTGCCTTTTTAGCAAAATTCCTTTCCGAAAATCAGAAGAAAATTACGTCCTTCAAAAAAGGTTTAATGCCATCCTTGTCTCTTGTTTTTCTAGCATTCGGGATGATTATGATACAGCCGGATTTGGGGACTGGAACAGTTATGGTCGGTACTTGTATCGTGATGATTTATGTTGCAGGAGCAAGAATCTCCCACTTTGTAGGATTGGGCTTAATCGGTGTGGCAGGTTTTGTAGGCTTAATTTTATCAGCCCCATATCGGATTAAGCGAATCACTTCCTTCTTAGACCCATGGGAAGATCCATTAGGAACTGGGTTTCAAATCATTCAATCCCTTTACGCAATCGGTCCGGGCGGTTTGTTCGGTTTAGGCTTAGGACAAAGTAGGCAGAAGTTTTTCTACCTGCCTGAGCCACAGACAGACTTTATTTTTGCAATCCTTGCAGAAGAATTGGGCTTTATTGGTGGTTCCTTTGTCATTATATTATTCAGTATTTTACTATGGAGGGGCGTTAGGATTGCATTAGGCGCACCTGATTTATATGGAAGTTTTCTAGGAATCGGTATTATTGGAATGATAGCGATCCAGGTTATTATAAATATCGGAGTTGTTACAGGTCTAATGCCAGTAACGGGAATTACTCTTCCATTTCTAAGTTACGGGGGATCATCCTTAACCTTAATGCTTATGGCAATCGGAGTCCTTTTAAATATTAGCAGGTATTCAAGGTATTAACACAAAATCACATGAATATATGTTATACTTATAGAAAAGTTTAACCCTGTTTACATGAACAGGGTTAAATTAATTTTTAACGATATAACTTCCAAACGGGAGGAAATGAACATTGAAAATTGTTGTTAGCGGTGGAGGTACAGGAGGTCATATTTATCCTGCACTTGCCTTAATAAAAGAAATAAAAAAGCTAAACCCTTCTGCTGAATTTCTTTACATAGGAACTGAAAAAGGATTAGAAAGTGGTATTGTAAGACGCGAAGGAATTCCTTTTAAAACGATTCATATCACTGGGTTTAAACGAAAGCTTTCCTTTGAAAACCTTAAAACAATCACGCGTTTCCTAAAAGGTGTCAGTGACAGCAAAAAATTGATCAAAGATTTCAAACCAGATGTGGTTATTGGAACAGGCGGTTATGTTTGTGGACCAGTCGTTTATGCAGCATCTAAATTGCATATCCCTACAATTATTCATGAGCAGAACGGTATTCCAGGACTTACCAATAAATTTTTAAGCCGCTATGTTGATAAAGTGGCAATTTGCTTTGAAGAAGCGAAAAGCTTCTTTCCTAATGAAAAAGTCATTCTTACAGGAAATCCAAGAGCTTCTGAAGTCATTGGAAAAGATGGTCGAGCGGGTAGAGAATCTGTTGGTCTTAACAGTTCCCAAAAATCTGTTCTCTTAGTGGGAGGAAGTAGAGGAGCGAAGCCTCTAAATGATGCTTTTTTAAATGCATTATCTGAAGTGAAGGAAAAGGATTATCAATTTCTTTATGTAACAGGTGAGGTTCATTATGAAAATGTACTTAACCAGGTAAAGGCAGTTGGAAATCCTGATAATGTTATAATCAAGCCGTTTATTCATAATATGCCAGAGGTACTGGCTGGTGTGGATCTTGTTGTTGCTCGTGCAGGTGCAACGACATTAGCTGAGTTAACTGCCTTAGGTCTACCAAGTATCTTGGTGCCAAGTCCATATGTGACAAACAATCATCAAGAGAAAAATGCAAGATCCTTAAGTGATAAAGGGGCTGCGATATTACGGCTTGAAAAGGATTTAAATGGTCCTCAGCTTATTAAGGACATTGACTCCATCCTTTTAAATCGAATGAAACTTGAGGAAATGAAGAAAGCATCTTCACAAATCGGTATACCAGACGCTGCAAAACGGCTATACGATGTAATGAGTGAACTAATCTAATTTCTAGCTCCGTGTACCTTGGGCTTTTCTATTTTAGGCGAATGTACCATGAAGCTCATGTGGAGCATATACTACATTATGATTGTTCAGAGTGAAAATGCTGATAAAGGAGGTTAATATGGACAATATTGTAAAGGAACTTCAAGAGGCTAGTGTTGGCAAGGTTTTAGTGGATGAGCCTTTATCAAAGCATACAACGATTAAGATTGGCGGACCAGCTCAATTTTTTATCGAACCAAATAGTATTGCTTCATTAAAAAAGACGCTTGAAATTATTAAAAAGCATGGCATTAAATGGCGCGCAATCGGAAGAGGGTCAAATCTCCTCGTTTCCGATAAAGGGATTGAAGGTGCTGTCATTAAATTAGGGAATGGTATTAACCATATGGAACTCGATGGTACTATACTAACTGTTGGTGCCGGCTTTTCAATTGTAAGTCTAGCAGTACAAATTGCAAGAAAAGGATTATCAGGACTTGAATTTTCAAGTGGGATACCAGGTTCTGTTGGTGGTGCTGTCTATATGAATGCTGGGGCACACGGTTCAGATGTATCCAAAGTATTAACGAAAGCCCATATCCTATTTGATGATGGTAGCCTTGAATGGCTAACAAATGAGGAAATGGAATATTCCTACCGTACCTCAATCCTTCAAAAAAAGCGACCTGGAATTGTGGTGGAAGCAACATTTCAATTAACAGAGGGGAATAAAGAAGATATTTCGGCCGTTATGAAGAAAAATAAAGACTATCGAAGGGATACCCAACCATGGGACCTTCCATGTGCCGGAAGTATATTCCGAAATCCACTTCCCAATTATGCCGGACAATTAGTTGAAAAATCAGGCTTGAAAGGTTATTCCATTGGCGGAGCAAAGATTTCTGATATGCATGGAAACTTTATTGTCAACGCTGGAAATGCAAAAGCCCAAGATGTTCTTGATCTAATTGAATTTATAAAAGAGAAAATTTACACGTTACATGGTGTGCGAATGGAAACCGAAGTTGAAATAATTGGTCGAATGTAGACAGTTTCTACACCCATTTCTTAGGAAAATATGATATAATACAATAACATGTATGTGTTACTGTACTGGTGGATAAACGGCATGTGTACATGCCGTTTATTCTTTCGTTTTAAGCATTTTTATGAATTAATAATTCTTACAAATAAACTGATTAAACATACATAAATTTGTAATTCTAGGACCTTTCCTAGAGCGGGGTGAATATATTTGGCAAAGCAAAAGGTTGTTACAATAGAAGATCGAATTCCAAAGCTTAAGCAACGAAGAAAACAAAAGGCTAATCGACGTCTGATTATGTATATTACCTTTTTCTTTTTCTTGCTTTCCGGAATTCTATATTTCCAATCTCCTCTAAGTAAAATTGGCGAAATCAACATTACTGGCAACCAAAATATCTCATCCGACCAAATAGTAAGTTTAAGTAAATTAGAAGTTGGGACAAGCTTTTGGAAGGTCAATAAAGATACAGTTATCCAAAACATTAAAAAACACCCTGAAATTAAGGAAGCAACAATTGAAAAAAGACTTCCAAATCATATTGTGTTAAATGTTGGCGAATTGAAAAGGGTAGGATATATAAGTGGGCAAAATACTTTTTATCCAATCCTTGAAAATGGGGAAATTATTGAAAAACCGCATGAGTACGGTTCAAAAGCAATTCCAGTGGATGCACCAATATTAGTTGACTGGGAAAATGATGCCTTAACATTGCTTGCGAAGGAATTGAAAAAAGTGCAACCATCGATTTCAAAGCTCATTTCAGAAATTCATCATACACCGACAGAGTATGATCCTCTTCAGATGACGCTATATATGATAGATGGATATGAGGTGAAGGCGACCGTAAGAAATTTTGCGAATAATATTATGGCTTATCCAACGATCATAAGTGAATTAGATCCGTCTCTTAATGGATATATTGAACTAGATGTTGTGCCCACATTTATCCCCTACGAATACGAGGACACCGATGAAGATGAGGAGATGGTAACAGGTGAAGGTGAAGGGTAAGTACGTCATTCTCTCATTTGTTTGCTTAGTCCTGGGCTTTATGATTTCATTCTCGTACCAATATACAAAGGAACAACTGGAATCAAATCGGGTAACTGAACAACAATGGAATGAAGAAGCTAAAATTCGAACAGAGCTGAATGATCAAAACGAAAAAAATAATGAACTACAATTAAAATTGATTGAAAAGCAAAATCAAATTAAGGCCATTGAAGAAGAGCTTGCAAATGAGGAACAGGAACAGATTTATTTCAATCTTGTTGAGGAAGTAGAAAAATACCGTATGGTTGTAGGGGAGATTGGTGTAAAAGGTCCGGGAGTTGTCGTTACACTTGAAGATTCCTCTTACGTACCTTCGGGTCAGGATGTAAATAATTATTTAGTTCATGAAAGTCATTTATTCAAGGTTATTAATGAACTATACGTTTCGGGTGCACAAGCGGTTTCCGTTAATGGAAAGAGACTAAGTCATGATTCTTATATTTATTGTAACGGACCTGTTGTTGTCGTCGATGGTAACCCTTTTCCAGCCCCTTTTGTAATCTCAGCAATCGGTGATCCAAATGTACTAGTGCCCGCCTTAAATATGAATGGAGGAATTACTGACCAATTAATACAAGACAATATTGTTGTGAAAATCGAAAACAAGGCACAACTTCAAATGGATCCATTAATTAATGCAAAAAAATAAGAAACGCTTGATGTTTTGCTATAGAAATGAAGGTGGTTTTATTGGACAAAAAAACAGGCATCAGCTTCACGGTCATTGCGTGTATAATAGGGTTTATGGTTGCTGTCCAATTTCAAACCATCCAAGAACCTGAAGTACGTGATACCCGTGATTTATGGGAATTACGTGAGGATTTAAAGCAATCCCAAGAATTATATACAGAGCTTTTGACAAAAATTTATACATATGAGGCGAAGTTAGAACAATATGAAAGCAAGCGTGATGATAGTAAAATACTGATTCTTAAGGATACCCTTGATGAATTAAAGAAAGAAGCCGGGCTTACACAAGTTTCTGGTCCTGGAATCACGATTACCGTTGAGCAATCGTTCAATGAGGCTGGTAAACAAGCCGCCACTATAACCCCAAGTTTGTTGAGATGGTTAGTAAATGAATTAAATTCCTATCAAGCAAAGGCGATTTCAATTGATGGCCACCGAGTAATTGCCACCACGGTGATTCGGGAAATTCAAGGAAGACCGAAAATCGATTCGTATACCATAAGTCCTTTGCCAATTGAAATAAAAGTCATTGCTGATGATGCAGAACGACTTTACAATAAGCTAAAAGCATCGGAAGCAGAGCGTCAGTTTTTCATAGACAATTTGCGTTTGAAAATATCAAAGCCAAGTAAAGTCGTTTCGATACCTGCTTATGACGACCCTATTAGGATAACTGAAATGCAACCTAATATGGAATCAGATAAAAAGTGATAAAGGTGGAACAAAGTCATGTGGCTCCCAATTTTCGGTCTAATAGTCGGAATCATCCTCGGACTGTTATCGGAATTTAAAATTCCAGCAGAGTATTCAAATTATTTATCAATTGCGGTTTTAGCAGCACTTGATACATTATTTGGTGGTATTCGTGCACATCTACAGAATATTTATGATCAGTCTGTCTTTGTTTCTGGTTTCTTTTTTAATATTTTATTGGCAGCAAGTTTAGCTTTTCTAGGTGTACATCTTGGTGTAGACTTGTATTTGGTAGCCGTTTTTGCATTTGGAGTGAGGCTTTTCCAAAATATTGCGGTTATTAGACGAATAATTTTATCCAAATGGAGCCTTTCTCGTGATAAAATAGAAAAAAATTAATTTTTAATAAAGGGAAAATCCCTATGGTTGTTGAATATTTTTCATATGATTATTTTTTTCAGTTAGGTTTTTAAACCAAACTGAAAAAAATAATACGCCTCCGGCGGATGCCACAGATTTTCAAAGGAAACTTTTCGAGCTTAGGATCAAAGACTAAGAACGCCACGTCCTGTGGCAACGTCTTTGTGACCCACATAATGTGGGCCTAAAAAATCTGGGCGCAAATAAGCCAAGGCATATTGGATTTCATGAATATATGAAAAATAGCTGCTGTTGTTCGAAAAGATATTTAAATGTGTTATGTGAAAAAGGAGGTGCCACAGAATGAGCAGCAATGAAATATGTGTTAGTCTTGACATCGGTACATCCAATGTTAAGGTTATTATCGGTGAAATGGTTGATGATTCTCTTAACATAATAGGTGTGGGTAATGTTAAATCAGAAGGTTTGAAAAAAGGTTCAATTGTAGACATAGATGAAACCGTTCATTCTATTAAAAAGGCAGTTGAGCAAGCAGAAAGAATGGTAGGCATTTCTATTAATCAAGTAGTCGTATCTGTTCCAGCGATTAATGTACAGTTACAAGATGCCCACGGAGTTGTGGCAGTTTCTACTGAGTCTCGTCAAAACCGTGAAATAAGTAATGAAGATGTCCTACGTGTAATCGATGCCGCACAATTTATTTCTCTACCACCAGAAAGAGAAATTATCGATATGATTCCAAATCAATTTATTGTGGATGGATATGATGAAATTAGTGATCCACGTGGTATGTTAGGTGTAAGACTTGAAGTGGAAGGTACCATTATTACAACTTCACGTACAATCTTACATAACCTGCTTCGTTGTGTAGAAAAAGCTGGCCTTGATATCGCAGCAATTTCTTTACAGCCTCTTGCATCAGGTTCGATCTCATTATCAGATGACGAGAAAAACCTTGGAGTTGCTCTCGTTGATATCGGTGGAGGTTCTACTACGATTGCACTTTTCGATAATGGTTACTTAAAAGCAACAAGTGTCTTGCCTCTTGGTGGTGACCATATTACAAAGGATTTAGCAATTGGTTTGCGCACATCTACTGAAGATGCAGAGAAAATTAAAATTAAACATGGACATGCCTTCTATGATGATGCTTCTGATGAAGAAGTATTTAATGTTCCAATTATTGGCAGTGATCAACAAGAACAATTCACCCAATTACAAATTTCTGAAATCGTCGAAGCTAGACTAGAAGAAATTCTACAATTAGTTCAAAAGGAAATTAAGAAAATGGGTGTAGGAGATCTTCCTGGTGGCTTTGTTCTTACAGGTGGTGTAGTCAACATGCCTGGAGTATTAGAGCTATCTCAAATTGTGTTACAAAGTAATGTTCGAATTGCAAAGCCTGACTATATTGGAGTCAGAGAACCACAATATGCTACAGGTGTTGGTTTATTGCAGTTCGCTTATGAACAAGCAAGAGTTCAAGGAAGAAAGATTAGCACGACGGTCCAGGTGGAAAGTCCTGAAAAAAGACCATCTAGACAACCTCAGGCGAAAAGTCACCCTAAAAACTCAAAAGAAGAACAAAACATTGGGAAAAAGGTTAAGAGGTTTTTTGGTCTCTTCTTTGAATAAATAAGTTTAACTTTATTCAGAAGAGTTTCTTCATGGGCATGAATGTAATAGAATAC
>NZ_JBALOX010000158.1:34326-42312 GCF_036965165.1 Bacillus sp. JJ1521
TCTGGGCGCAAATACGCCTTGGCGTATTTGAATAGAGAAGTATATTTGCAAATTAGGAGGATCTTAAAATGTTAGAGTTTGATACAAATGTTGATCAATTAGCTACTATAAAGGTAATAGGTGTAGGTGGCGGTGGAAATAACGCGGTTAACCGAATGATTGAACACGGTGTTCAAGGTGTTGAGTTTATCGCAGTTAATACTGACGCACAAGCATTAAATCTTTCAAAAGCTGAAATAAAAATGCAAATTGGTGGGAAATTAACCCGTGGTTTAGGTGCTGGAGCAAATCCAGAAGTTGGTAAAAAAGCTGCGGAAGAAAGCAGAGAACAAATTGAAGAAGCTCTCAAAGGAGCAGATATGGTATTCGTAACTGCTGGTATGGGTGGTGGAACTGGTACAGGGGCTGCCCCTGTGATTGCCCAAATTTCAAGAGATTTAGGTGCTCTAACAGTAGGCGTGGTAACAAGACCATTCACTTTCGAAGGCAGAAAGCGTCAAACACAAGCTGCCGGCGGTATTTCTGCAATGAAAGAATCAGTAGATACTTTGATCGTCATTCCGAATGATCGTCTTCTTGAAATTGTGGATAAAAATACACCAATGCTTGAAGCATTCCGTGAAGCTGACAATGTATTACGTCAAGGTGTACAAGGTATTTCTGACTTAATCGCTGTTCCTGGATTAATCAACCTTGACTTTGCAGACGTAAAAACAATTATGTCTAATAAAGGTTCTGCACTAATGGGTATCGGTGTTGCAACTGGTGAAAATCGTGCTGCAGAAGCGGCTAAAAAGGCTATTTCAAGTCCATTGCTTGAAACTTCAATTGATGGTGCGCAAGGTGTCCTTATGAACATCACAGGTGGAACAAACCTAAGCCTCTACGAAGTTCAAGAAGCTGCTGATATTGTTGCATCAGCTTCAGACCAAGAAGTTAACATGATTTTTGGTTCTGTTATCAATGAAAACTTAAAAGAAGAAATTGTTGTTACTGTAATTGCTACAGGCTTTCAAGAAACAGTGATTGACCCTGCAGCACGTCCATCACGTCCTTCATTTGGCGCTAAACCACAACAGCAACCACAAGTACAAGCTGCGCCAAGAAGAGAAGTGAAGCGTGAGGAGCCAGTACAAGAAGTAAGTTCACGTGGGGCATCTCATGTTGAAGATGAAATCGATGTACCAACATTTTTACGTAACCGTAAAAGAAGAGGTTAATCAGATAACCTAATATATAAAAAAGGCATTTGACAAAGGAATTGTCGAATGCCTTTTTTCTTTTTTCCCCTGTAATTTTCCATTCCGACTTTATTTTGAGGCAAATTGACAAAATAAGAACAAATCTTTCAAAATTTCTCTTTTATTATCGCATGAAGTGACAGACTTCCATATAAGATGTACTATATACTATTTTTTAAGCTAACTAGTTTCCGTTAATTGCATTTGAAAAAGAGCAGTGATTTATGGGTGAAAGGAGAAATAGGTTGTCCATTTATTTAGATGTAATCTGGTTATTAAACTTTTTCTTTGATGCCTTATTATTGCTTTTAACTGCACTGATTTTAAAGCGTAAGATTGTTAAATGGCGAATCTTCGTAGGTGCTTTTATTGGATCTTTAGTAGTCCTGATAGTGGTTTCTCCTTTTGCTGCATTTGGGTCACATCCTCTTGCAAAACTGCTCTTTTCAATCGTGATTGTAGGAGTGGCTTTTGGTTATAAACGATTTAGGTATTTTATACAGGGGTTATTAACCTTTTATTTTGCTACTTTCATGATTGGAGGTGGAATGATAGGGGTTCATTATTTCTTAGAATTTGATGTTCAAGTTTTTGATGGCACAGTCCTAACGCAATCAACTGGTTATGGTAATCCAATTAGTTGGGGGTTTGTATTAATTGGATTTCCGCTATTATGGTATTTTTCTAAAAATAGAATTGCGGACATCGAAACAAAACAAGTTTTCTATGATCAGATTGTCGACGTGAAGCTTGAAATAGATAATGTTACCTTGCAATTAAAAGGTTTGGTTGATAGCGGAAATCAATTATTTGATCCAATATCAAAAAGCCCGGTTATGATTTTAGATACGACGAAATACGAGGAGTTGTTTCCTCAAACATTAATCGAACAGTCCAAAAATATCGAGTTATTGACCAATGATACGTCAACTGAATCTCATAAATGGGAAAGCCGTGTAAGACTTATTCCATATCGGGGGGTTGGACAAGAGCATCAATTTTTACTCGCAGTCAAGCCTGATCAAATTACGATCTATCAAGGACATGAAGAAAATATCGTAAAAAAAGGACTTGTTGCATTCAACCATACAGCATTGTCTACGGACGGGGAATATGACTGTATTGTCCATCCGAAAATGCTTATTTCATCCTCCATCAAGACAGCTTCTTAATGGAGAAATTGAACGATTAGAATCCTATAAATATCATACTCATGCATTTTACAAATTAGAAGGGAGAACTTACTCGTGGCAAAATTAAAATTAAAACTTACATATTGGTGGTATAAGCTATTAATAAAGTTAGGCTTAAAAACGGATGAAATTTACTATATTGGTGGAAGCGAGGCCTTACCCCCACCATTATCAAAGGATGAGGAAGAGGTCCTTTTAAACAAGCTCCCAAGCGGTGACAAGGCTGCAAGGTCAATTCTAATTGAAAGAAATTTAAGACTTGTGGTGTACATCGCTCGGAAATTTGAAAATACCGGAATTAACATTGAAGATTTAATTAGTATTGGAACAATTGGCCTTATAAAAGCTGTGAATACTTTTAATCCTGAAAAGAAAATCAAACTTGCAACCTATGCATCAAGATGTATTGAAAACGAGATTTTAATGTATTTACGACGTAATAATAAAATTAGGTCTGAAGTGTCCTTCGATGAGCCATTAAATATCGATTGGGACGGCAATGAATTGTTATTATCAGATGTGCTTGGAACAGATGAAGACATCATAACGAAGGATTTAGAAGCAAATGTGGACCGCAAGCTATTAGTAAAAGCTCTCCATCAGCTGAATGACCGCGAAAAACAAATTATGGAACTTCGCTTCGGATTAATTGGTGGCGAAGAAAAGACACAAAAAGACGTTGCAGACATGCTTGGAATTTCACAGTCCTATATTTCAAGATTAGAAAAACGTATCATTAAACGCCTTCGTAAAGAATTTAATAAAATGGTGTAATTTAAAATAATAATTTACTTGATAGCTGTTGGGTTTCCTGTTTTTTTACACCTGCTTTGGAAATAGTTGTGAATTCAAAATGCATATTTTTCCCTCTAACGGAGATACTTAACTTTGTACAGCAACTCCTGTTAGGAGGGAAAGAATTGACTCGAAATAAAGTAGAAATTTGTGGTGTTGATACTTCAAAGCTTCCGGTATTAAAAAATGAAGAGATGCGTCTATTATTTAGACAAATGCAAAGTGGTGAAGATTTGTCAGCACGCGATAAGCTTGTAAATGGAAATTTACGACTTGTTCTCAGTGTGATTCAACGTTTCAACAACAGAGGGGAATTTGTGGATGATTTATTTCAGGTTGGATGTATCGGCCTAATGAAATCAATCGACAATTTTGACCTCGGTCAAAACGTGAAATTCTCCACCTATGCAGTCCCGATGATCATCGGTGAAATTCGGCGCTATTTACGAGACAACAATCCTATCAGGGTGTCGCGCTCACTGCGGGACATTGCCTATAAGGCATTGCAAGTAAGAGAGCGTTTAATGAGTGAAACATCGAGGGAACCCACAGCAGAAGAAATCGCAAAGGTACTTGAAGTGCCGCACGAAGAAATCGTCTTTGCACTGGATGCGATTCAAGATCCTGTCTCATTATTTGAACCGATTTACAACGATGGCGGTGATCCTATTTTTGTGGTGGACCAACTAAGTGATGAGCGAAATCGCGATTCAAATTGGATTGAAGAAATTGCCTTAAAAGAAGGAATGAGACGATTAAATGATCGTGAGAAATTAATCCTTCGCAAGCGATTTTTTCAAGGGAAAACACAAATGGAAGTTGCTGAAGAAATCGGAATCTCTCAAGCCCAAGTCTCACGCCTTGAGAAAGCAGCAATTAAACAAATGAATAAGAATATCCAAAATTGATAATGGGTCTCGCCCTATTTTATTGGACAAGTTATAGCATGAATAAGGTAAAATACCTAGACATTCGTATTATTCGAATGTCTTTTTTTCGTCAAATATCTTAGCTTCTTCCACCCCGTCTATTTTTGTCTCATAAAAGGCACTCAGCTAGTCATATAGTTTACTATAAGGGGGCGGGGATATGGTGAAAATTTCTGATTTCCAGGCAAAGGATGTTGTAAGTGTTATCGACGGAAAAAGACTTGGCAATATTGGTGACATCGATATTAACTTAACAACAGGTAAAATAGAATCGATTGTTATTGGAGGTTATGGAAAAGTATTAGGTTTATTTGGACGTGAAGAAGAAATGGTGATTCCATGGAGAAATATAATAAAAGTGGGCAAGGATGTCATTTTAGTTCGAACAGAAAATAATATAGAATAAGCACGGCTAAATTTGACATTTTTCCTAACATAATCTCCTTTCTTTTGCTAAGATGTGATAAAATAGGCAGAAGAAGGGTTCATTTTTCGAAAAAAATAAAATATTGTCGACCCATCTCTGTAATTTGGGTTGGTTATATGAATAAGGGATGTTGTTATGAAGCTTGAACCATTTATTCATGATACAGAACAGGTTTTAAAGGTCGCGGACTGGAACAAGTTTTCAGAAAAACTGGTTGTTGGGTTTACGACTAAAAGTGGGGGAGAAAGTAAAGCGGAATATGAATCCCTAAATTTAGGGCTACATGTTCTTGATGATAAAACTTTAGTTGTTTCTAATCGTAAGAAACTAGCAGACATTCTGCATTTTCCACCTGAAACTTGGGTATGTTCTGAACAAACACATAAAAATAAAATCGCTAAGGTCACTAAATACGACCGTGGTGCAGGGGTTTTTACATACGAAGATGGCATCAAGGATACGGATGGGTTATATACGACTGAGAAAGATATTCTGTTAACTCTTTGCTTTGCGGACTGTGTTCCACTTTATTTTTTTACACCTTCGAAACAATTCATTGGAATTGCTCATGCAGGATGGAAGGGAACCGTTCATGATATAGCAGGTGAGATGGTTCGTGCTTGGAAAGAAGTTGAAGGTGTCAAGCCAGAAGAAATACATGCTTTAATTGGACCATCAATTGGTAAATGCTGCTACATCGTTGATGATTACGTTATGAATTTCGTGAAAGGTTTGGACCATATAGATTCAAAATCATACGAGAAAATAAGTGATAACCAGTATCGTCTTGAATTAAAAGAGCTGAACTATCAGCTTATGGTAAGGGCAGGAATTCCTCCTGAAAATATTCAAGTTTCCTCGTATTGTACATCTTGTGAGAATCAGCTTTTCTTTTCGCATCGAAGGGACGCCGGGAAAACGGGAAGAATGATGAGTTTTATTGGTTTTAAGGAGGACTAATTTTCATATGAGCATTAAAGAAAATCTTTTACACATACAAGAAAACATTGAAAAGGCAAAAAACCGGTCTAACCGTTCTACCGATGCTGTTTCAATCATTGCTGTTACAAAATATGTAAGTGTTGAAACAGCGAAAGTCGCGATTAATGCAGGGGTTCAGCATATTGGAGAAAATCGTGACGATGGTCTATTAAAGAAACACGAGGAAATTGGGGACGGGCCGACTTGGCATTTTATCGGTTCGCTTCAAACCAGAAAGGTAAAAAACATCATCGATAAGGTGGACTGCATTCATTCACTGGATCGAATTTCATTAGCAGAAGAAATACATAAGCGGGCAAGTAGAAAAATAAAATGTTTTATACAAGTTAATGTATCTGGAGAAGAGTCTAAACATGGAATGAACCCCGAACAACTTGAGCCATTTATAAAGGAATTAGAAAATTTCCCTTCAATCGAGGTTGTCGGGTTAATGACGATGGCTCCATTGACTGAGGACAAAAACATTATTCGTGAGTGCTTTCAAAGACTTCGAATGCTGAGAGATGATGTACAAGCTCTTGGAATCTCATATGCACCGTGTACAGAGTTATCTATGGGTATGTCTAATGATTACGAAATAGCAATAGAAGAAGGGGCAACTTTCATTCGAATTGGCACTTCCTTGGTTGGAAAAGAATTTTAAAGAGGTGAAAACAATGGGCATAAAGTCAAAATTTAAAAGTTTTTTTGCACTTGAAGATGAATATGATTTTGAGGAGGAAGAATATTTTGAAGAGGAAATTGAGCCTACAAAGCCTACAAGAGCTGCTTCAAAGCAAAATGTGGTAAGCTTGCAAAGTGTTCAAAAATCTTCTAAGGTTATTTTATTCGAACCCCGTGTGTATGCAGAGGCGCAGGAAATTGCCGATCATTTAAAAAACAGACGAGCAGTGGTTGTTAATCTACAACGAGTTCAACATGATCAAGCTAAGCGAATTGTCGATTTTTTAAGTGGAACTGTCTATGCAATTGGTGGAGATATTCAACGTATTGGTTCAAATATATTCTTATGTACTCCTGACAATATTGATGTTTCTGGAAATATATCTGAGATAGTTTCCAACGAAGATTTCGCAGAAAAGGGGTGGTAGTCAAATATGGGTATTATATTCGGGATCTTAGGTCAAGTGATCGTACTTTATTCGTATGCACTTATCATTTATATTTTAATGTCGTGGTTTCCAAATGCACGTGAATCAGGGATTGGTCAATTCTTAGCAAGAATTTGTGAACCTTATTTAGAGCCTTTCCGCAGATTTATTCCACCACTAGGGATGATTGATATTTCTCCAATCGTCGCTATTATAGTTCTTAATTTCGCTGGTCATGGAATTGATGCACTGCGTACTATGTTTTAAGACTGTGTTACAGGACCTTCCTATAAGGTCCCTTCTTCATTTTGTCTAGCATTAGGCGCCAACGGCTCTTGGGTCTAAGCCAAGCGCTTCAGAAGGTAAAATGCACCTTCTGTCAGTGCTTGTACTATGCTTGTCGCCTAAGGGCTGCGCGCCAAACGCTTTTCTATTTAAACGAGGTATTTACATATGAATTTATATCAACATTTTCGAAAAGAAGAGCATGCGTTCATTGATCAAGTTTTGGAATGGAAGCAAACTGTTGAGAATCAGTATAGTCCAAAGCTAACTGATTTTCTTGATCCACGTGAACAAGAAATCGTCAAACAAGTGATTGGTACAAATGGAGAAATCCTAGTTGATTTTTTTGGTGGTAAGGATGGGTTTGAACGAAAGCGTGCAGTATTGTATCCAGCCTATTTTGAAACAAATGAAACAGACTATAATCTTTCCTTTTTTGAAGTGAAGTATCCAGTTAAATTTGTTACTGTCGACCATCGCAAAGTACTTGGTTCAATGATGTCACTTGGTCTAAAGCGGTCCAAATTTGGTGATATTCTTACACAAGATGAACAAATTCAAATTGTAGTTGCAAAAGAGATTGCAGATTACGTTCGAATGAATTTGACTGCTGTTGGAAAAGCCACGATTTCACTATCAGAAATTGCACCTACTGATTTGCTTGAAATAAAAGAAGAATGGGCGGAGCAAACCATAACTGTTTCTTCCTTACGGTTAGATGTTGTATTGTCATCCATTTTGAATTTATCCAGACAACAAGCACAAGTTTTAATTGAGAGCGGGCTTGTAAAAGTGAATTGGAAAAAAATCGAGCAATCCTCATTTGAATGTAAGGAAAGAGATGTCCTTTCTGTTCGTGGGTACGGACGAAGTAAACTTCATTCAATAGAAGGAAAAACGAAAAGAGAAAAATGGAGAATTATAGTAGGGAGACAAAAATAATTGAAAAGAGTGCAGGATTTTCTTCTTTTTTGTCGAATTGTAAAGTATCATAAATATAGGAAATAATTTTCAGTTTTTTTA
>NZ_JBALOX010000159.1:0-188 GCF_036965165.1 Bacillus sp. JJ1521
CAAATGAGTACATCGAGCTCGAACGAATGTTCGAAACCGCAGAAATCATTGCCCAAACAATTTTGCAGTGGTGTGAAGTTTCTGAACACTAACTTTATTCATTAGTAGTCACTACCTTTTGTCAGTGGTGAAATCATTAAATAAGTTATACTAATAAATAAGGTTTCTTACCCTGACTGAATAAAGTT